>PWOE01000100.1 GCA_003557585.1 Candidatus Nealsoniibacteriota bacterium
AAAAACCGCCAGGAAAGGCGGTATAAAGCAGGTATACTCCATCTTCAGTCTATGACCCTCCGTGCACTTCCACTTCCAGTGAGAGGGTTCCCTTGGCATCAAGGCCCACAAACTTCAGCTTGCTGACCCCTTCCCGTAGAAAAAGACTGCAGTGAGAAGGTTCCCAGTACATTCTTAGTTACGACAATCCACTATAATCGGTTGCACGGTGCAGTATAAGTTCAGCCTTCCAACCGCCTGCTCCGCTTTTCTCTCCGGACATACAACTCACCCCTTGACAAATCTAATTAAGTGATTTATAATTTAATTTAATATCTACTTAATTAAAAGGAGGAACTCCCATGGCAGAGCTCATGTCTCTGATGAAGGCCCTGGCGGATAAAACCCGCTACAGCATCGTGGAGCTTCTGCTCCAACACAATTACTGTGTGGGAGCACTGGCTCGGCATCTCGATCTCTCGGAATCCGCAGTGTCTCAGCATTTGAAGATACTTCGAACCGCCGGGATTGTCAAAGGAGAAAAACGGGGGTACTTCACCCACTATACCGTGGACCGGGATCTTCTTCGCCATGCCGCCGAGGAGCTGACCGCTCTCAGCCGGCTGGAAAAACGTGAAACCCCCTGCTCAAAATCCGAAAAAAACAGAAAAACCTGCTGTCAGAAGGAGGTGGAGGAGAATGTCTGAAAAGAACTGTGAACGTCCGGAGCTTCGGCCAAAGGACGGCAACTGCAGCGAAGAGCTGATTGAACGCTGTCACGGCAAGGAGAAGAAGCATCCCTGTAAGGAAGAGGACACCAAGCAGTCCTAGGAAGCTGATTTGAATGGGCAGAATTCATGAGATGGATTCTGCTCCTTTCAGTTCGGGAAGGAGGAAAGAAACATGGACATCATCAAAGTAAAAGACCTCTCGAAGGATTTTGACGGCTTCAAGGCGGTGAAATCCATCAGCTTCAACGTGGAAAAAGGGGAGGTTTTCGGCTTTCTCGGCCCCAACGGTGCGGGAAAAACCACCACCATCAATATGCTGACAGGTCTTGCAAAGCCCTCCTCAGGAGAAATCATGATTGCAGGGCGGGACGGAATCCGGGAGATCAAGGACGTTCAGCGGATCATCGGCATCGTCCCTGATGAGAGCAATCTCTACGACGAAATGAGCGGATTTGAAAACCTGGTGTTCTGCGCATCCCTCTACGGCATCAAAAAAAAGCTCCGGGAGCAGCGGGCAGAATCCCTGCTAAAACAGTTTTCCCTGGAGGATACGGGAGACCGGCCCTTCAAGGCCTACTCCAAGGGGATGAAAAGAAAGCTGACCATCGCCGCCGGCATGATCCACGAGCCGGAGATCTTATTTCTTGACGAACCCACCACGGGAATCGATGTGGAGAGCGCACGGCAGATCCGGCGGATGATTGAGGAGCTCAATGGCAAAGGCACCACCATCTTCCTCACCACCCATTACATTGAGGATGCGGAACGGCTTTGTCACAGAATCGGATTCATCGTCAGCGGCAAGGTGATCAAGGTCAGCAGGGTCCAGGATTTAATGGCCAATGCCCAGGAGGAGAAGATCGTTGAGTTCCGATGGAATTCAAAGGACCCGGGGCTGGAAAATTCCCTTCTCAGCACCTTTCCTGAGATCACTTTGAAACCCTCCAGTGCCCAAAGCATTCGGGTCAGCTCTCAGGGAGAGATGGAACTGATGCCCTTTATGCGGTTTTTTGAAGAGCAGGGCGTGAAAATCACCGAGGCGAAAATCATCCGCCCTTCCCTTGAAGAGGTGTTTGTGAACGTCACCGGAATCGAACTCGACCGCCTGAAAAAAGAAAAGGAGGGGAAAGGAAAATGACCACGTCCATGGCCTTTTGGAGTATCCTGATGAAAGACATGAGAAACTACTACTTAAAACCTCCCAACATCAGCTGGGGGATCATCTTTCCGATTTCCTGGACACTGATGTTTTTTATGCGCTCCGGCGGAGAGGTGGATCTTCTGGAGATTCTTCCCGGTGTCATGGCCCTTTCCATCCTGTTCGGAACCACCTCGATGCTGGCGGTCACCATCACCTTCGAGAGAAAAAGCCGCTCCTTTGAACGGCTGCTGCTGGCCCCCATCAGCCTGAACCTCCTGATGCTGGCCAAAACCACGGGAGCCATTGTTTTCGGCATTCTCAATGCTTTTGTGCCCCTGTCCCTGGCCTCCTTTCTGGTGGATCTCTCGGGGATCAACTGGCTGACAGCATTCACCGGTGTGATTTTAATTGCCGTCACATCCACCTTTCTGGGACTGTTTATCGCCGTCTCCGTCAGCGAGGTGTTTGAGGCTCAGACCTTCTCCAACTTTTTCCGCTTTCCCATGATGTTCCTTTGCGGCCTTTTTATCCCCATTGAAGCCCTGCCCCTGTTTCTGCAGCCCCTGTCCTACATCCTGCCCTTAACCTACGGGGCGGACATGCTGAAGCTCTCCATCCATTCGGAGAGCGCAATCAGCCTCTGGATCAGCCTGCCGATTCTGATTCTCTATGCCCTGGGGCTTTTTCTCATCAGCACCGGGAACATCAAAAAGAAGTGGATTTATTAGAATGAAGATTAGCGTTGAAGTCAGCAAAATGAAAGAAGGTCAGGCAGAATCCCGATGAGATTCCTATCCTGACCTTCTTTTCTGTATCCATGAACTTTCTTGTCTTCAAACTCCATGTTACCGTCGAAACACCGAGGATGTGGGAATGACCCTCCCCTTGTGGCCGAAGACCCGGGGCGTGCAGGCGCCATCCAGCACCGGTGCCAGAAGGTTCATGATCAGAATGGCGATACCCACACCGCCGGGCAGTGCGAAGGAATAGCGGATCACGCCGGTGAGAATCCCGATCAGCAGGGCATAGTAGATTTTTGCCTTAAACACCAGGGGGCCGGAGGTGTAGTCCGTGACCATAAAGACCGCGGCAAACATGGCGGTTCCCGTGATCACATGATACAGGGCAAAGCTTGGATCCGATTCCCCGAAGAGCAGTGTGGTCAGAA
>PWOE01000062.1 GCA_003557585.1 Candidatus Nealsoniibacteriota bacterium
TAAGAGATCTAATATACTCGCCAATTTGCACCCCCTCGGACACTTCGTAATGGTCCAAATATGTTTCTACTTTCTTTTCACTCGTTATAACGTTAACATGCGGAGTGTTTGGTGTGTTGCTTTTATCTAGGGCATATCTCATATACTCATCAGCATCTATATCGTAGTCACTAATAAGCTTTCCGAGTTTTATGAATTGATCTATAATAGCCTTCTTTTTATCCCCAAACTTATTTTTCAGCAAAGCCAAATCCAGACTATACCGAATAGACCTATACTTATCATACAATTCTACGAGATCAAGAGCAAATGTATAGTCTGGATCGTTTGGCAAATACTCCACAGTTTTGGGAATAAAGGATAGATCATCCAAGGTTTTAAACCGTTTAGGCATATGAATTATTCCCAGATAGTCTTGCGATGAAAGGGTTTTTGTTTATGTTGTATACGTTCGTTACAGCAGACCCTTTAGATGTAATGCATTTGTAAACCAGGCCTACAATAGCTCCAGGAGGGTCCAAAAACCTAAGGTCGTCTTTGTCTCCACAAATTACTGGAAATCCTTTGTACTCAGACGGAAGCTCATCTTTACTCGTGGTGTTAAATACTACCGCCACATTTGTTCCATCATCCAACAGTTCCTTTGATATGACCCAATTTCTCTCGTCATGAGAGAAAACCAAATAATAATTATGATAGGTATTAGAACTTACTCGATTTGGGTCTTTGGTATAATCATAAAACTGAACGTCTGGATGAAGCTGAAACAAATTCTTTCCGTCAATGAGATTTAACGATCCCCAATCTATGTCCGAGGTTCCATTAAGCCTGAACACCGGAATGAAACCCTTGGGTCTATACTTCTTTTTAATATGACATATTTCCTTGTGTAATTGATGAACAAAACCAGATTGGTCTCTCACAAAATATTCTGATTTATTTAATCTACCTTTTTGAATTTTTGTGAACCCTCCGAGCCCGGATTTGTACAAACAAGCTGACCTACACCCTGGAGACGAAAAAGGACAAATGTTTATACCAAGACTATTTTGGGTCCCTGGTGCTAAATACAATATATGGGTTTTATAACCTCTTTTTTCTCCCTTAACGGTTTTTGCGTTATCCGATGTAAACAATCTTCTGGGAGTTGTATAAGTTTTTTCCATTGATCTACAGTCTCCTTATTTTATAACCAATATTTTTATAATGACGTTCTCTATCCAAACTTCTTCTTTCGAATAATGAATTAAAACAATCGTAGAAATCTACTAGTACAGCATCCTTCTTTTTCTTTCTAACTATTCTACCCGAAGATTGGATACCCTCTATCTCACCCCTATCCCCGTCCGCCCTTATTAAAACCTCTAAATTTGGAAGGTCTATACCAGTAGACCAGCAACTGGTTGTTATAACTTTGGTTATTTTACCTTCTCTAAATTGTTTAGCTAACCAGTATTGCCCGTTTTTGCCCAAAGGCTTATAACCCTCTGGTATTAAACCCCAACCCTTCAACTGTCCATATCTCGTTTTTTTACTATTTCCTATCTTAGAATGGATAGATGCGGGGGAGTATACCGGAGTGAAATCTGGAAGATATTTGAGTAATCTAAAAACGTGTTCCAGATCATCTCGGCACAGTATCATTATAGGTCGGTCTTTATATTTTTGGGCTACTTTGGAAATAAATCGATTTCGTCCCTCATTCCTAACATAACCCCTCTTCATCCTAGTAGCAAACTTGAGATCCCTTTCTATTCCCTTTTTATCTACATACCTTGTTGGTATATAGTCTGTTGAGCACCGATACATGTGTACTTCAACAGGACTAACTATACCCTGCTCAATAAGTTCTTTGTGCGTAACAGTATAAACAATAGGACCAAAAAACCCTTCTATGATAGGATCCCTTTGGTCAGGTCTCCCGGTGGGGGATGCAGAAAAACCATACATATTGGCATTAGGAATTTTTGCAAGGTCTTCCATAGTCTTATCAGAAACGGACCCGTGAACCTCATCGTATAGCAAAAACTGGCAATCTGTAATAGGGGCGTTTAAAAGGGATCTACTATGGCATACTGTTATTCTGTTGTTTTCCTTGCCCCCTCCAGCAGTATTCCTGAGAGTACCCAGAACAGTTACCTCTCCTTTCAAAAAGGGAGCTTGCCTCAAAGCCATAGCCACCTGTTCTAGTATAGCAGATTTCTGGCTGGTAACAACTATATTTGCATTATAGACTCGGCATATGTCTATAATCATTCTGGTCTTTCCGCCACCAGTTCCTATATTAAATATACCACCCGGAGAATTGTTGAATATCTTAAAAGCTTTTACCTGCCACTCCCGAGGTGTTTCAGTAAGCTTGGAAAAGTCGGGAGGGGGTATATCCAACCCAGTATGGTCTTCCACAACAACTTTTATTCCCTTCTTCTTCAGGAATCTACAAACTCGAGGGATAAACCCGGTTTGAAATATAATAGTATCACCATCTAATTCATACAAATTCTGTATTTCGCTTTCGTACCGAAAATCGTCGTACCGACCCTTACCCCATACCGAACGACCTATCTTAAATGTTAGTTCAGCCTTTAGGTCTTCCGGATATGGGGTGAGTCGGGAAACGGTACCAAATCTCTCAATTTTTGATTTTGTCATTTTTTTTGAACAAATATATTTAGTTTTCTTTCAGATCTAGTGGACGCAGCCCCTTATTCATAACAACCTCCAAAGTCTCAAAAACCCCTTTTTGCATTTCGCGATTCGCGAATTGCGATATTTTATCGTTCAAGGAGAAGTAGTTCTAGCAAAGCTACACGGAACACTACCCTGATGACGGCGGCCGCACCTTGGGCAGTCAAATTCGCCACCATATACATGCTCTGTAGGTTCAGTCCCAGACAGCAACACATCCGCAGAATTTGCTTCTGTTTGGTCTATTCTACTTATTTCACTCTCTAGTTGTTTAACTCTTTTTTCAAGTGCTTCCCGAAGAGCATTAGATTCACAAAGACGTTCTTGCA
>PWOE01000013.1 GCA_003557585.1 Candidatus Nealsoniibacteriota bacterium
TGGTCACCCCGTTTGGATGCAAAACAAGTGGCCCGGCGTCGAAGAATATGATAACTTTTTTGAACTCATTCGTAACGAAACGATTTTTGTGCCCCAGGTGCTGTTGGGGTTCAGGTTTTAAAACAGAAAATATGAAAACAGCAATTATTTATGCAAGCAGCCACGGAACAACAGAGAAAGTGGCAAAGCAAATACAGCATGGGTTGGGCATTGAGCGTACACAACTCATTAATCTAAAAACAACAAAAACACTTGACCTAAGCCTGTTCGACACATTGGTAATCGGAGGGTCCATTCACGCAGGACAAATGCAGAGCAAGGTGAAAAGGTTTTGTAAGAAGAACATGGTGGATTTGTTACAGAAGCGTGTAGGACTATTTATGGTCGGCATGAATGAACCACAGTTTGAGACTGAATTTAACAAGGCCTTCCCAGAGCTGCTTCGTAAGCATGCCATTACCTCAAAATGTGTTGGCGGGGAGTTTTTGTTTGAGAAAATGAATTTCATAGAAAAGCTCATAGTCAAAAAGGTATCCGGAATTAGCCATAATGTATCGAAGATTGATGACAGCAAAATTTCGGAACTGGTATATGATATCAAAGAATAATAAAAACTTAAGAAATGGACAAGAATGCGAACATCTGTTTAGCGAAGAAGATGTTCAAACAAATTTCTGCCGAATTATTTCATGATTGTAGTACATTTGACAGCTTATAATGAAAAAAGAATTGAAAAAATAAATGGCAATAATCCTCCTGATCGGATTCATTATGTCGATTTTCCTTTTTATCCTGCTTTTGGGTAAAAGGAATTTGCTTTTGGTTGACAAAGTGTTACTCTCCATATTTGCTGTTTACGCCCTGACTATTGGCGGGCCATACATCGAAATTTTTAATCGTAACAATGATTTCCCATATCCTCATTTGATAAACAATGCCTGGCTGTTTTTGCTGCTGCATGGGCCGCTGCTATGGTTTTATGTTAAATCACTAACAATCAAAGACTTTAAAATAAAACCCATTCACCTGTTGCACTTTTTGCCATTTGCCGTGTTTTTAGCGCTACATATACATAATTTTCTGTTCCTGTCCGCTGATGAAAAAATACTCCTGACGAAAAATGAACTATTCACCCAAACGGGTTTATTCAAAATCAGGGGCATATCCATCGGGATTTTCAGTATTGGTTACAATATCTGGGCCTTAAGGTTGCTGCGAAAACACAGGACAACGATTGAAAACCATTTCTCCAATATCGAAAACATTGACCTCTCGTGGTTGAGAACCCTGGTAATTGCCTCCTTAATTGTGTTTTCGGTTAACGTAGCCCTTTTTAACATCAACAATTTCATTCCCTTTGCAGGATTTTATGAAATTGCGCAAATTGCATACAGTTTTTCAACCGCTTACGTGTTTTATATTGGTTATTTCGGAATCAGGCAGGGAGGTATTTTTGTGGATTATCCCATTGCTGTAATAGAGCAGGCCATTGAACCGGCAAAACAGGATCAACCGGGAACAGCTAAGCAAAAGAACTATTCCGATATTATCACGAGGCTAACACTATTAATGGAATCTGAACAACCCTTTTTAGACCCGGAGCTTAATTTGGCCAGGTTAAGCAACTTAATGAAAACCAAAGCCGAAATCATCTCCGAAGTGCTTAACGCTTCCCTCAATCAAAATTTCTTCGATTTTGTCAACAAATACCGCATTGAAGAATTCAAATTAAAATGTCTGAACACCGAAAACAAGCATCTTTCGGTTATGGGCATTGCCTACGAAAGCGGTTTTAACTCAAAAGCGGCCTTTTACAGGGCATTCAACAAATTCGAAGGAATGTCGCCAACAGCCTACATTTCAAAGGTCTCATAATAAAGTGATACTCTTTTTCCAGGAAAATGAGACTCCATAACCCTAAAGTGGGACTCCGAAAAAAGCAAGTCGAGGTAGTTTTGCAGCAAACAAATTTTTAAACGCGAAACTATGGCACGAATTACATTTATAAAAACAGCCGCACTGGCATTTACACTTTTGGCTTGCCTGGGGTTGTCAAATGCGCATGCTCAAAGCACCCTAACACAAACTGTAAGAGGCACCATTAAGGATTCCGAAGTGGGAATTCCTCTGATCGGTGCCACTATAATAATAGAAGGTATCGATCCCATAATGGGCACCACCTCCGATCTTGATGGAAATTTCAGATTAGAGAATGTTCCTGTAGGAAGGTACAATTTTAAAGTTACCTACGTTGGCTATGAGCCTTACACGTTTACGGAAGTATTGGTTGTGTCAGGGAGGGAGGTTGTGTTGGAAATAGGTCTGAAAGCAGCATCAACGGCATTGGGTGAGGTTGTAGTGAGGGCAAACACGAACAAAGACCGTCCTGTGAATTCGATGGCAAGCCTGAGTGCCCGCACATTCAGCGTAGAAGAAGCGAGCCGCTATGCAGGCGGACTGGACGATCCTGCCCGTTTGGCTGCCGTGTTTGCCGGTGTTGCCACAACACAAACCACCAACAATGCCATTATTATCCGCGGAAATTCCCCCCGTGGGGTTCTCTGGCGGGTTGAAGGGGTTGATGTACCGGCAACCTTTCACTTTCCTAATGTGGATTTTGTGGGTGGTGGTGGCTATACGGTATTCAGCAGCCAGATGCTTCGAAATTCCGATTTCTATACCGGGGCATTCCCCGCTGAGTATGGCAATGCATTTTCCGGTGTGTTTGATGTTAAATTGAGAACCGGGAACACTGAAAAACGGGAATATACTGTCGGAGTTGGGATCCAGGGACTCGATTTTGCGGCAGAAGGGCCCTTTGTGAAAGGAGAAAATGCTACCTATCTTTTCAACTATCGCTATGGAACCCTTGGGCTTATGGGAAAAATGATGAATTTCCCGAATTTGCCCACTTTTCAGGATTTCACTTTTAAACTGGACTTTCCAACACAAAAAGCAGGCACATTCACTTTGTGGGGTATGGGCGCCGACGATATCAACAACA
>PWOE01000083.1 GCA_003557585.1 Candidatus Nealsoniibacteriota bacterium
GAAGATGTAACCATTGACGATATCGACATTGACGGAATTATCGATGACATCGATGAATACGTTGAAGACGATGTTGAGGATGACATCGATGAATACGTTGAAGACAGTGTCGAAGAAGAAATTGAAGAAGAAATTGAAGAAGAAATTGAAGAGTAATTAAAGAAATTTGACCCCCTTCTTCTGAAAAGAAGGGGGTTTTTCTTTTTCTTGTCTTAATTATTTTTTTATAATATAATTTAGTCAATGAATCTATTTTTAATAATCACTTTTGCCTTGGCTGCTTTCTTTTCTCTATTGGTGAGTATAGTGATTTTTCATCATTTCAAGAAATTTGCTTTGCCGGGTGATACCATATCAACGAAGATTTTAAGAATTTCAAAGATTGGTAGTATAATTCTTCTCTTTATCTCATTTACCTTTTTAATAATTCTATTTCTATGATTACGATAAGAGACCAAGAAGAAGTTGTGCTTGTTAAGAGAAGGCATCACTTCATTTTAGTTAGAAGTCTAATATTTTTTGGTATATCTTTTGTCGCGATACTCGTACTGATGATAATCACTTTTTTTGCCTCGTTTACCTTTCCAGAAATAGTAGCCGAATCTCTTCCATTCTTGCTGGAGTACAAAGCAAGGATTCTCGCCCTCTACAGCCTCTCTCTTTTAGCTTTGGTCTTGTGGCAAGTCGTCTTTGTTGTTGTTGCTGAATATTATCTTGATTGCTGGGTAGTAACTAGTGAGAGAACGATACATACAGAGCTTAGAAGTCTTTTTAGTCGTATCTTATCAAGTGTACCCCATCATAGAATTCAAGATGTTACCGTTGATGTTAAGGGAATAATACCAACCCTATTTCGTTATGGAGATCTTCAGATACAGACTGCTGGCCAGTTTCAAGAATTTATTTTCAACGATATTCCTTATCCATATGATACACAAGAAGTTATCTTCAAGGCCCAAAAAGAATATTTAAGGAAAGCAAAGGAAAAAGGTCTTTCTGTTGAAGAATTAATTAAAAAGGATGGTGGTTCAGTGTCAGAAGAAGAAAAGGTCGTCAATTATTAATTTAATTAAATAAAAAAATGAAAAACAAAATAATTATTGGAGTTCTAATTCTTGTTTTTGTTGCTGCAATCTTCTGGTTAATTTCAGACCAAGAAAAGGTTGATGAGCCAGACGTAGACAAAGTTTTCACAGCTCAAGAGGCTCAAGAAATTGCACAGGAATGGATAGAAAACCAATCTTTAACATACACTTTTGACGGAGAAGGTTTAACCCTAATTGAGACAAGTGTTGTAGAGGAAGGTTCTATTTATACTTTTGTTTTCTCCTTTGAGTCAAGAAGTGCTGGTTATGGTGATAGGTCAGATGAGATGACTGCTCAAGTTATTACTAGTCACGAAATGATGGTAGTAGTTGATAATGGCGAAGTTATTAGAGCTATTACAGATGGTGTCTATTCAGAAATCGATGGTGAAATGATTGATGAAGACGAGCAAGCCATTGCTCCAAAGACAAAAGTAAAACTCTTTTTCGGCAAGATGGGTCAAGGAGAAGAGCTTGTCTATGTAGAAAGAGATGTTGAGGGCAGTGGCAGTGCAGCTATCCTGAAGACATTAGAGATGCTTATTGCTGGACCAACAGAAGTTGAAGAAGATGATGGTTATTTCACTTCAATCAATGAAGAAACCAAGATATTTGGCTTATCTATCCAAGATGGGGTTGTAAGTCTTGATTTCAGCAGTCACCTGGAAGAGGGTGTTGCTGGGTCAGCAACAGTTACTTTTATCAGGAATCAGATTAAAGAGACTCTTCTCCAGTTTGACTCAGTTGACGATGTAATCATCGCAATAGAGGGTAGGACTGAAGATATACTACAACCTTAGTTATCTGGTCAAAAAAAAGCGGCATCTTGAATGCCGTTTTTTTGTTTGCTTTCTTGTGCTACAATAAGTAAAGATTAGTAACTAATAGAATAAAATGGAGGAATCAAAAAAGAAGGTTGTCGTTGGTGGAACATTTGACTTGTTTCATAAAGGGCATAAGGCTTTGATCAACAGAGCTCTTGAAATTGGCGATCTTTATCTTGGTCTAACTTCAGATAATATGGCTAAAGAGATGAAGCGAAGAGATGTTGAGTCTTTTCAAGACAGAAAGAAAAACTTGATTGATTATCTTGTTAATGACCTTAAAAAAGATTTAGAGGTTATAGAGATAGAGGACAAGTTTGGATTTGCTATTAATGAAGACTTAGATTGTATCGTTGTCTCCTCAGAAACAGAACACAATGCTTTCTTGATAAATGAACAGAGAGAGATGTTAGGCAAAAAGCCGCTAGAAATAGTTAGAGTTGAGCTCGTCTTGGCTGATGACAAAAAGCCAATTTCGTCAACCAGAATTCACAATAAAGAGATAACTAAAGACGGTGAAATTTTAAAATAATGTTTTCAAGAGAGATAAAGTTTAAACTTTGGCAATTGATATTTTATGAGCTCTGCTTGATATCTTTTGGTATTATTTGTGGAATTTATTGGTATTCATTTTTTGAAAAAATTCTTCCGATACTTTTTTCAATTTTTGTTATTTGCGCTTTGTATATAATTAAAGTTGCCTGGGATCAACTTATAAAAAATGATTGATAGGGGAGAAATTATGAATCATTCAGAGATAGTCGATATCATTGCTCAATCAAGCAAGAATCTTTTCACTGTTGAGATATACTATCCAGAAACTGATAATTCTCCTGAGGGCTGGCGAGAGATTGAGGCTTACAGCTTTAAGCCTGATCTTGATGATAGCGATGATTTCTTGGTTTATAAAAGGGACGAGATAAGCCCAGGGCATATTTTAAGCGCCTACACTTTGGCTAGCAGAAACAAATCTCGTAGTTCTTTCATCTTAGGTAAGATTAAAAAAGCGAGAAGAACAAAGAGAAAATTTCAACCAAGAAATGATTGGCAAATTAACTTTTGAAAA
>PWOE01000146.1 GCA_003557585.1 Candidatus Nealsoniibacteriota bacterium
GGAACAATTGGTGGGTTTGCAGGGATTAATTCATCAACAATTAGCAACTCATACTACGACACCCAAACATCCGGCCGAAGCGACACCGGCAAGGGTTTGCCCCGCACCACCGCCCAAATGCAACAAGGCACAGCCGACAGCTTTATATTGCCGGGGGGTGGGATAGATGGGGATAGCCTTGCGGCCAATGCAATGTACACGGGATGGGATGGCTTAATTTGGGAGTTTACTCCTGATAATGAATATCCAAAATTAAAATAATATGGCAATAGAAATTCACAGGCACGAACAAAACAACGTATTGCAGGGCTTCAGCTTTTGGGCTTATCCTGACCCGATAATTATATTGGTTCACGAACAGGGCGTATGGCACTCCAAGACAAAATATTACGGATGGGGTAGCTTCGGGGCTATCAATGCGAATGTAGAATGCACAGGCTTTGAAACAATGGAACAGGCCGACCAATACATTACAGATAACAACCTTTTGTTTTCGGGAGAACATTTTTTCTTTACCGATAGAGAGGTGGTTATTTTCCGCAGCAACGTAAGTGGTGAGAGTGCGCCCGTAATTGTGGCTGATGGTGTTATTCAGCAAACCGAAAGTGCAGATATAATCTTCGGAGAACCGCAAAAGGTGATTGACTGGATAATGCAGGAAGACTTCGATATTTCAACACTGCCAACTTGGGAAAGCCTTATCGGTACTTTCGTAAAAAAAGGGAAGCTATTACAGCACAACAATAAACCCTGGATAGTTACGATAGGGCACACCGTACAGGCAGACTGGGAGCCGGGCTCTGCTCATTCACTATTCGCTACCCGTTACCCTGATGGCGTAATTGGCGATTGGGTGCAACCCACCCACGCAGAAAACAGCTACCCTAAAGGAGCAAGAGTGCGGCACATAGGTCATCTGTGGGAAAGCGGCATTGACGGCAACACCACCGTACCCGGACAAAACCCCGGCCACAATTACTGGATTGATCTCGGGCCCATCGAAGCTGAAGACCCCGGCGAACCCGATCAGCCCGAACCCGACCTGTGCGCCACAACAGCCGAATGGAACGGCAACAATGCCACTCAGTATCAAACCGATTTCGGCGCAGGGTTAGACGTTTACGTCAAACACAATAACGCAATATGGAAAGCTAAGTCAGGCAGCCACCTTTGGATTGCTCCTGCCCATGACGGCAACGGTGCGTATAGCTGGGAGTGGGTGAAGGATTGCCCCTGAAACAATATAAAATGAATGACCTTACTCAATATATATCATGAATATGCACAGTTAATTAACATCATTGCGGCAAGTGCAATAGGATATTTCCTTTCGTATAGTTTGAACCGCTCAAAACGCCAATCATTAGATATTGACAATGTGGCCAAGATTATAAAAATCTACAAAGAAGAAAACGAGATGCTCGTAAAACAAATCGAAAAAAACAAAAAACGCATTGGATACCTTGAAGGTAAGCTCCGGGAAACAGCTATTATACAAGAAAATCAAAACAACGCCAGATCATGAAAATAACCAAATCAAAACGCCTGTGGTCAATTATTATCATATACGGTTTTACCGCCGCAATGGCCGTGCTGGCTGTATATAACGGTATGGAAAACCTTGCCATATCATGCATGGCCGCCATAACCGTTGCCGGTGCATTTTATTTAAAATACGAAACCGAACGGCCATCTAATCATTAATCCTGTACAGACGCAATTAATTGCGTCTCTACATAAAAAAAACGGAATGAATCACCAACACACCCCCCACCAAACCCGCACAAAACTGTGGCAGTGGTTTCAGCATCAACACTTCGACGCCGTGCATCTCGGCAAATCATTCGACTTCTTTGAACGCGAAGGGCTCTTTTTCATCATCGATCATGAACTGATGGAATTTGTCATCTTCACCCTGCGCGACAACAAACTCGTAAAAATATACAACCGCGGTACCTTCTCATGCTTCTGCTCATTCGTACGCAAAACCATTGAATATATGAAATATTGATATACAATGTACAGACGCAATTTATTGCGTCTATAAAATAAAACGCAAACCCAGTACAGACGCAATTTATTGCGTCTCTACGGTAAAACAACAAAAAAATGATCTACCTCATAGCCGGACACGACACCCACCGCCCCGGTGCCATAGCCCACAACGGACTAACCGAGCACCACTACACCACCGAGCTTCAGCACTCGGTTACGTGGATCAACAACCGCCTGCACATCAAAACCGACGATGAAAGCTTCCGCCTGACCGAAGTCATTGAGTGGATCAACAGTAACATCACCCAGCGCGACCTGGTTATTGACATACACTTCAACAACAACAACCCCCGCGCCACCGGCACCGAAGTATTCATTCATCCCGATGCCGGGCAGCGTACCCGCCACATTGCAACAGAAATGGTACAAGGCATATCGCGCATTGTTGATATACCTGTGCGCCGCCACGTAAGTACGCGAGATTACAAATACCCCGCCGAAAGCCACATTGGCACCCTGGGTATTATTGAACGGGTATTACTGGAAGGCGTACCCGCCGCCCCCGTAATCCTGCTCGAAGTCTGCTTCCTTAACCAGCGCGACCTGGCCAGGTACGAACCCCAAAAAAACAACGTAGCCAAATTCCTATACGACCTACTCATCCGGCACACACCCCTAATCGGCAACCTTGATCCCAAAGAAGAAAAACGAATATAATCCCAGTACAGACGCAATTAATTTCGTCTCTAAAATAAAACCCAAACCCTGTACAGACGCAATTAATTGCGTCTCTACGTAAAAAAACAAACCATGAAAAAAATCAAACAAACCCTGCTCAACTACCTCGTACACATATTCATCATCCTGTTCCTGCTCGTACTGGCAGGCAGCATCACTTATATTGTGCGACTCAAACAATCCAACAACAGCCTAACCACCGCC
>PWOE01000164.1 GCA_003557585.1 Candidatus Nealsoniibacteriota bacterium
GCCTGGTGAACTGTCTCGAAACCGGTTTCTCGTGCGTTATCAAGACCGAAATTCGCCAGGAAGTGGTAAGTATGCGCCAGATATGCATAAGCGAGAGCAAAATCAGGATCCATACGTATGGCTGTATTGAACAGATCGACTACTTCCTCAAGGGCTTTTCGATTAAAATCCCAAGTTTCACGTCCTCTGAGAAATAAATCATACGCTTCAAGGTTTTCTGTGGGAAGTTTCTCTATACGATCGATTTCATCGGGCGTGAGATGTGCCTTAAGGAGATTGGCTACCTTTTGGGCGACTTCGCTCTGAATTGCGAAGATATCGGCAATTTGGCGATCGTATTGCTCGGACCATACTGTGTTGTCTGTCTGTACATCAACTAATTGCACGGATATTCGGAGGGCATCACCAAATCGCCGCACGCTTCCCTCAAGTATCGTGGAAACGTTTAATTCTTCGCCAATTGTTTTTAAAGGCAAGTCAGTACCCTTGTAACGCATGGAAGACCGCCTCGAAATAACCCGCAGATCGGCGATTTTTGAAAGACTGTTGATAATGTCTTCTGTCATACCGTCAACAAAGTATTCGTCATCGGGATCCCGGCTCAGATTCTCCAGCGGCAGGACAGCAATCGATTGATCCAGCTGCTGATCGGCTGCTGTCTGGGCAGGCCGAACCAGAAACCATCCAGCAAGCAGCAGTGCGGCGGCAGCAACTCCAACTCCAACTCCAACTCCAACTCCAACTCCATACGCCCAAACTTTGGGCATAGCGGCCACTGAGCCGACCGACGGCGAATCCCGATCAGTCAATGGGCCCGGCTGGCTGGACTCGCCCGCCGACAAGCCTGATGTGTTCGCTTCTGTTTCCAGGGTAGGGCCCTTGTCCAACTTCCGCAAATCCACTATGATCTCATCGAAGTGCTGGTATCTGTCTGCTGGGTCTTTTTCAAGGCATTTGAAAATGAGCCGTTCCAGATCCATCGGCACACCGCTTCGCAGGCCCGTTGGCGGCTCGGGATCTTCATTGAGAATTGAATAAACAAGGGCTGTCTCATATTCACTTTTGAACGGGCGCTGACCTGTAAGCATCTCATAGATCACCACACCGAACGACCAGATATCGGTGCGGTGATCCACTTTCTCTGCCTTCGCCTGCTCCGGCGACATGTAGGGTACCGTTCCCAGCGTGGTTCCCGATTTCGTAAGCAGTGCATGGTGCGAAGCCCTGGCCAGACCGAAATCGATGATTTTAAGCCGATCATCATCGGTAATGACTATATTGGCCGGTTTTAAGTCACGGTGAACGACATCTTTTTCATGGGCTTTCTGCAAGCCAGAGGCCAACTGCAATGCATAGCTGCACAACATTTTGAGCGGCAGCGGACCTTGCCCGATTTTATCATTCAGCGACATCCCTTCGTAGAAGGCCATGGCGATAAACATGCTTGCCTTCCCGTCAGGGCCCTGAATGGTCTCTTCAATAGCGTAGATACTGCAGATATTGGGGTGATCAATGGCAGAGGCAGCCCGGGCTTCCCGGATAAAACGTTGTTTGCTTTCTTCAGTCGGAGTGAACTGTGCTGGTAAAAACTTCAGGGCAACGTCCCGGTCGAGACGGGTATCGCGGGCCTTGTAAACCGTGCCCATGCCGCCCTCACCGAGCTTTTCCAGAATTTTATAGTGGGAAAGGGTTTTTCCGATCATGTTGCCGGGCCAGTTGATTGATTACAACCGTATCATATTCAATGGTACAACCGGTATCATTGAACATGCCAAAACCTTTCAGTACCAGGACCCAAAACAGTCGATATACCAAAGTTTATACAACGATTCGCTTGTCGATTTTGATCAATCAAACGTTATGACCGATTGACGCCGGCATATTTTCATCCAGTACCGGAGCCATCGGTTCAAGATTAAATATATCAATCATTTATTGAAAGTCTGAATTTTTTAGAATGGAAGGACCACCTCAGATACTCGTTCGAATCATCGTATGGGGCGAAGACCGTTGGCCCTGTATCCTGCCACCCGTCCGTTTGAAATTGTTTGTTTTGTCTGAACGGTAGACTTTAAATCTGAGACATGTTTTTAGACCTATGAGCAGACAAATCATAAGCGACTTGAAGATTGAGCCAAAATTTCGGGGAAGTATTAGAGGCTTCAGAGAAGAGCCAGGCGGGTGTCCGGGCTTCCTTTACGTTCTTCTGATTGAAGATGCATGGCTACCCTGAGGTAACATTGTACGATGGTTCCATGGGCGAATGGGAACATATGGACCATACACCATTAGTATCTAAGGATTTAGTGGAAAATTGCTGGCAGATAAATCTGCCAATCGGATTGGATAGTAAGTTATTCCTGATATTTTTAATTACAACCACGAAACCATGTCAAAACAACCCCGTCGAATACAATCAGTAGAGTTGTTGAAAGATGCCAAAGAGCTTCAATCGCAATTTGGACTCTTTACAGACCTTGCCGTTGAGCCAATTGATACGGATGGTTTTTCCGGAGCAGAATTTTACAGGATAAAACTATTGCACTCAGGCGGTCGCGAAACCAACCTGATACTCAAGGAAGTAAATCTGAACGAAGATTGGTTTTCCTGTCGCACCGGGGACACCCTGGGGCGGGAGACAGCCCTTCTCAATGTTCCGGAGCTTGAATCTATTTTTGAGATTTTTTTTCTGCCCTATCATATGGTCGGTACTACGCCTTCGAAAATTGGATTATTAATGGAAGATGTGTCCGACGGACTCTTTCCGAGTGAACGAATAGTACTTGACCAAAGTGATCAGGATCTGATGCTCGATAAACTGGCTGAACTGCATGCCGGGTATTGGGAATCACCGATCATGGAATCTTTGCCATGGCTGCATCAAATGGAGGATTTCATCTATATCATGGGGCCGCTGGA
>PWOE01000138.1 GCA_003557585.1 Candidatus Nealsoniibacteriota bacterium
ATGCTTAATAGTGGCGAGGATTATGAGGTTTTGGAAAAAGAGAAGGCAGTTACCTTAACAGAGAAAGGCATAGAAAGAGTCGAAAAGATTCTTGGCATAGATAATCTTTATGACGAGGAAGGCTCTGAAATCCGTCACTATCTAGAGCAGTCTTTAAGAGCTCAAGCTAAAAATCCAACAACTGGCAGGCCTCTTTTTGAAAGAGATCGTCACTATGTTGTTTCCAACAAAGAGATTGTCATAGTTGATGAGTTTACTGGTCGTTTAATGCCAGGAAGAAGATGGTCGGGTGGCTTGCATCAAGCGATTGAAGCTGAAGAAGGATTGCCGATAAATCCAGAATCACTCTCTTTAGCGACAATAACATTTCAAAATCTTTTCAGAATGTATAGCAAGTTATCTGGAATGACTGGAACGGCAGCGACTTCTGCGGAAGAGTTTGACAAAGTTTACAAGCTAGATGTTGTTATCGTTCCGACCAATAAGCCGACTATTAGAGAAGACAAAAGAGATTTAGTGTACAAGACATTTAATGGCAAGATTAAAGCTATCGCTTCCGAGGTTAAAGAGAGGCATGAAATTGGGCAACCGATCCTTGTTGGCACGACTTCAATTGAGAAGAATGAGCTTTTGAGTATGGCCTTACAAAAAGCAGGAGTTGCACATCAGATATTAAATGCTAAGAATCATGAGAAAGAAGGAGAAATCATCGCCCAAGCCGGTAAATTAAAAGCGGTTACAGTTGCTACTAATATGGCTGGTAGGGGAGTTGATATCGTTCTTGGCGGTAATCCAGCGGACGATCAAGAAGCTCAAAAGGTTAAAGGCTTAGGTGGCTTGCATGTGATTGGTACAGAGAGACACGAGGCGAGAAGGATTGATAATCAGCTAAGAGGAAGGTCTGGCCGACAAGGGGATCCTGGATCCAGTCAATTCTTTGTTTCATTGGAAGACGATCTTTTAAGAATCTTTGGGGGCGAAAGAATTGCTTCAATGATGAATTATTTAAAGATTCCTGAAGATCAACCGATTGAAGCCAATATGGTCTCTGGAGTGATAGAGTCGGCTCAAGGCAAGATAGAGGGAATGCACTTTGATGCCAGAAAACATCTTCTTGATTACGATGATGTTATGAATAAGCATCGGGAAGTTATCTACAAGAAAAGGAAAGAGATATTAAAGAAGGATGGTGATTACCAGCAATTAAAGAGCTTCGTCTTGGATATTATCAAGAAAGAAGATAAGTCAGAAGAAGACTTCTTTGTTAAAGAAAAAGAGATAGGCGAGGACAAGATGGCTGAAGTGATTAAGATTACCTCTTTAAGAGTTCTTGATTCTTTGTGGGTTTCTCATATAGAAAGCATGGAGGCCTTGAGAGCTTCTGTTAGATTGAGAGCTTATGGCCAAAAAGATCCTTTAATAGAATACAAGAATGAAGGGCATAAGGCTTTTCACAATCTTCTCGATACTTTTGATAAGAATCTAGCAGAGATGATATTGAGAGTTAAGATAGCTGCTCCAAGTCCAATTGAGAGAGAGACGATTAAGATTTCCGGTCAAGCAACGAGCAAGAAAGAGAAAAAAGTGGGTAGAAATGATCCTTGCCCTTGCGGTGCCAAGAAAGACGACGGCAGAGCTCTTAAATACAAGCATTGTCACGGCAAATAAGTCGATTTGACATTTTCCTCTTTTTTTTATAGAATATGTTTTGTCAACAGATTGTTTTATGAAAAGATCCCAATATATAATTGTTAGTATAGCTTTTATAGTCCTAGGCTTTGCCTTGGGAGTTTTTGTCTATCCAGAGCTATACAACAAGACTCTTGATTCTCTGGGACTTGAATCTTCTCACATAAAAACGAGAGATTTCAAGCTAGGCCTCGATCTCCAGGGTGGATCTCAATTGATATACCAGGCCGATCTCTCAGATATTCCTGAAGTAGAGAAAGATCAGAGAATGGAGAGTTTAAGAGACTTAATTGAAAGAAGAATTGATCATTTCGGAGTAGCAGAGCCGGTGGTCCAAACAAAAAACGACAGACTAATCGTTGAGTTGGCTGGCGTTGTTGATCCTATCGATGCTATAGAGATGATAGGCGAAACACCTTTCTTGGAATTCAAAGAATTAAAAGAATTCTCTGACGAAGAAATCTCTCAAAGAGACGAAGAGGCATTAAGAGAGAGTCAGGAGATTATACAAAGACTGAATCAAGGAGAAGACTTCGGTGATTTAGCAATAGAATATTCTCAAGACCCGGGCAGTAGAGACAAGGGCGGTGATTTGGGTTGGTTCGCTAAAGGGGTTATGGATTCTCAGTTTGAAGAAGCAGTCTTCAATTTAAGTAAGGGAGAAATCACAGAGTCTCCAGTGGAAACTTCTTTTGGCTATCATATAATCAAGAGAACCGAAGAAGAGAACGATCAAGGAGAGATAAGAGCTAGTCACATTCTTGTTACAGGAGGTGATGAGTATGAATGGCGAACAACAGAGCTTAGTGGGCAACACCTCAAGACAGCGAGGTATAGAGTTGACCCTGGTGTTGGCGTCCAGATAGAGCTTGAATTCACTCAAGAAGGTTCAGAGATATTCCAAGAGATAACAAAAAGAAACATTGACAGACCTTTGGCAATCTTTTTAGATGGTATGTCGATTATCGATACGACAGGAGATGGCAAGATTACAGAAGAAGACTTGTATGCTCCGATGATTCAAGAAGAGATTAGGGGAGGCAAAGCAGTTATCTCTGGCGAAACAAGCATTGAAAAGGCGAGACAGATAGCTAATAGATTAAGGAGTGGAGCTCTGCCTGTTCAGATAGAATTAATCTCTCAGCAAAATGTTGGCGCTGCTCTGGGTGCCGATTCTTTAAATAATTCATTGAGAGCTGGTATCTTGGGATTTTTGGCAGTAATAATCTTTATGGCTGTCTTTTATCGATTACCAGGATTATTGGCCTCATTAAGCTTAATTATATATGCAATCCTAGTCTTGACTATCTTTAAAATTATACCGGTGACTTTAACTCTTTCTGGAATAGCCGGCTTTATACTATCAGTAGGGATGGCTATTGATGCCAATGTCTTGATATTTGCTCGGATTAAGGAGGAGGCCAAGGGGGATACTCTTCTTGATGATGCGATAGATAGTGGAGTAACAAGAGCGTGGCCATCTATTAGAGACGGCAACGTAACCACTTTAATTGTCGCCTTTATTCTTTTCTTTATCGGGACGAGCTTTGTTAAGGGCTTTGCTCTTACCTTGATAATCGGTATCTTCATCAGTCTCTTTGCCTCTATGATAATTACCAGATATTTCTTGAAAGCTTTCAGCGGATTGAAAAACAAATTTTTATGGGGATAAATATGATTCCATTTTTAAAATACAAGAAAATATACTACTTTATATCTTTATTGCTCGTATTGATCAGTCTTTTTTCGCTGATCTTTCTAGGGCTCAATCTAGGGATAGAATTTCAAGGAGGCAGTATTATGGAGATAGAGTATGAAGGAGAAAGACCTGCCCTAGAAGAAGTGAGGCAAGATTTGAGTGATTTGGGACTAGGAGAGATATTTATTCAACCAGTGGGAGATAATAGCTTTGTTATCAGAACTGAAGAGATTAATGAAGATATATATCTTGATATAAGGAATGCATTAGGAGAGTCAGCACAAGAATCTTACTTTGAATCTATTGGACCAGTGATTGGTCAAGAATTAAAAGAAAAGTCTTTAATTAGTATAATCTTGGCTTCCTTGGCAATAATTATATATATCGGTTTTACCTTTAGTGGCATCGGTGGCAATTTAATTAAGTCTTGGCAATATGGAATAGTTGCTGCTGGAATCGGATTTTTCCATGACGTCTTGATAGTTTTGGGAATCTTCTCTTTGCTAGGATACATTTATGGGGTACAATTAACTATTCCGATTGCCGTTGCTCTTTTAACCATTTTAGGTTATTCAATAAATGACACTGTAGTTATCTTTGACAGAATAAGAGAGAATCTTAACAAGAGAGTGCGCTCTAGCTTCGAAGAGATCGTTAATGATAGCTTAAACGAGACATTAGTTAGATCTTTAAGTACATCTTTGACAACTCTCTTTGTCTTGCTTGCAGTTCTCTTCTTTGGCGGAGAGACACTAAGATGGTTTATCACCGCCTTAATTATTGGTATCTCATTAGGAACTTATTCATCAATATTTATTGCCGGCCCAGTCTTAACAAGCTGGCTCGGCCTAAAATCAAAAAAAGATGTTTAACTATCAAAAAATTTCATCGGATTTAACTAAAAGCCTTCCGCAAAGAACCAAGGACGTTATTGAAAGACGCTTTGGCTTAAGAGAAGAGCCCTCTTTTGATTTCACGGGATCAGTTAGAATAAAGAGAGAGTCTTTGGAGTCTATCGGTAAAGATTACGGTATCACCAGAGAAAGAGTTCGCCAGATAGAGAATGATGGCATCAAGAAGATAAGATCAAAGATTAAAGACTACAATTATGTAAGCCAAGCGTTCGAGGAGAAGATTGGTGAATTTGGAGGATTCAAGAAAGAAGATATCTTCTTAAATTCACTGACTGGCAAAAACAATTTAAACCATGTCTTCTTCTTTTTGAGCGCAACAGATAATTTCTTCAGATTTTCAGAGAATGAAGACTTCCATTCTTTTTGGACCAAAGACCCAAATCACTTTGATTATGCAAAAGAGGTCGTCAGTGCTTTCCACAACACTTTAGATCGCGAGAAGAAGCCTTTAGCCTTGCAAGAATGCCATGAGCTAGTTTCAATGGCAACTGACCAAAAAGTTGCTTCCTCTCTTGAGATTTCAAAGCATATTCACCAGAGCAATGATGGTTATATAGGATTGAAAGATTGGCCAGAGATTAATCCCAAGGGAATCAAAGATAAAGCGTATCTAGTATTGAAAAAAGAAGGCAAGCCATTGCACTTCACAAGCGTAGCTAAGCTAATTGACGATTCAGCTTTACCACAGACAGTCCATAATGAATTAATTAAAGATGACAGATTTGTCTTGGTCGGTCGTGGCATATATGCTCTTAAAGAATGGGGCTATAAACCAGGAGAAGTTAAAGACATTATTTTGGAAATACTTAAGAAAAGCAAAAAGCCTTTAGATAAAGAGGAGATTATTGACAGAGTATTGAAACAGAGAATAGTTAAAAAGAATACTGTCTTGCAAAATCTCAGCAACAAAAAATTCTTTAAAAGAGACTCAGAAGGTAGATACATTATTAATAAGCAATAGCTGGAATGAATATCAGTGAGCTTTTAGAAATAGCAGAACCATTAATTGAATTCTCTAAGGGATATCTTCTCGTTGCCTGGGAGATTGTCAAGAAATGGTATTGGGTTGCTTTGCCATTCATATTATGGAAACCAGCCCTTTTTTATTGGCTCTGGTGGCGTCAAGAATTGTGGGATAACAAGCAGAAGTCTGTTCTTCTTGAGATTAAGGTTCCCAGAGATAATCCAAAACCGATGAGAGCAATGGAAGCAGTTTTTTCTGGTATATGGCAGATGCACACTCCACCATCTCCGATTGAAGAGTGGTGGGATGGACAACAACTTCAATCATACTCTTTTGAGGTAGCTGCAATAGATGGCGTGCCACATTATCTAATCAGAACTCCTAAGTCGGCTCAAAGCATGGTTGAATCACACATCTATTCTCAATTTCCTGAAGCTGAAATATCAGAGATAGATGATTATACCAAGAAAGTGCCTCAGGACATTCCTAACAAAGAATGGGATATGTGGGCCACTGATTGCAGAATGAGAGACCCAGATCCTTACCCGATAAAGACCTATACTGAATTTGAGACAGAGAGAGAATCCAAAGAAGAGAAAAGGATTGATCCGATGTCTTCTCTTCTAGAAGGGATGTCTAAATTAAGGAGGGGAGAGCAGGTCTGGTTACAGATAAGAGCCAAGCCAATCCTAGATAGTGATATTCCGTGGAAAGGAGAGGGTAGGAAGATAATCAATAAGCTTGTTCATAGAGACGAACCAAAAAAGAACTCTTTTTTAGTAGAGCTTATTCAAGAGATAATAAACGGGCCAACGCCACCTAAAGAAAAACCAAAAGAGACCTTACCACCGGAGATGAAATTGACTCCAGGAGAAAGAGATATAGTGTCAGCGATTGAGAGAAAGATAAGCAAGTTAGGCTATGAAGTTTTTGTTAGATATATCTACTTGGCAAAGAAAGAAGTGTTCTTTAAACCAAACTCTCGAATTGCGATGAGTTACTTTACCAATTTTGTCTCAGAAAGTTTGAATGGTATCGTTCCAAACGGGAAAACGATGACTAAAGTAAGAAGAAAATGGCAAGACACCTTCTGGTTTCCTAAAAGAAGACTTTATCTAAGAAAAAGAAGATCATTCAGAAAGTATATCAAGAGAGTGCCATATTATTATCCACAACCTGGAGGAACTTTTATTTTAAACACAGAAGAGTTGGCGACAATATTTCATTTCCCATCAAAAACTTTAACACCGGCTTCATTGTTACCGAGAATTCAAGCTAAAAAGGGTGAAGCTCCGCCAGAGCTACCGATTGAAGACAGGGAAAAAGAATAATATATATTTATGGGAGACATCGTCTATTTTGCAGAAACAACATTTCGTAATAATCGAAAAAATTTGGCATCAGAACCAGAGATAGATGGCAACATTTCTATCTTATTGGAAAGACCGGTATGGGTAAGACAGCAACGATGGAAAATATGGCCATTCAAGATATTGCCAATAACAGAGGCATCGGATTTATTGACCCTCACGGGGAGACTGGCGAGAAACTGCTTGACTTCATTCCGTCACACAGAGTAAATGATGTCGTCTACTTTAATCCGGCAGACCTCTCTTTCCCAGTCGCTTTTAATGTTATGGAGAGCGTTTCTCCAGAACATCGACATCTTGTCTCTTCAGGGCTTATGGGTGTCTTTAAGAAGATTTGGCCTGACGTCTGGTCAGCTAGAATGGAATATATTCTGAATAATGCGATTTTGGCTTTATTGGAATATCCAGACTCAACTCTTTTGGGTATCAATAGGATGTTTGCTGATGCAGACTTTAGAAAAAGTGTTGTTGATAAAGTAACCGACCCAATTGTTAAAGCTTATTGGCTTAATGAATATGCTAAATATAGTCAACAGTATGAGACTGAAGCGACGGCGGCAATTCAAAACAAAGTTGGTCAATTCATCTCTAATCCACTTATAAGAAATATTGTTGGTCAAGTTAAGTCAACGATTAATATTAGAGATATTATAGATAATAAAAAGATATTGATAGCCAATATCTCAAAAGGCAGGATTGGTGAAGATAATTCTCGTCTCTTGGGAGCTCTATTAATAACAAAACTTCAATTATCAGCGATGTCTCGAGTCGATATCGCTGAAGAAGAGAGGCAGCCATTTTACCTTTACGTTGACGAGTTTCAGAATTTTGCCACAAGCTCTTTTGTAACCATCTTGTCAGAGGCAAGAAAGTATAGATTAGCCTTGATTCTAGGACATCAGTATATATCTCAGATGGAAGAGCTGGTTAGGGATGCAGTTTTTGGTAATGTTGGTACTCTCGTATCATTTAGGGTCGGGCCAGAGGATGCCGAATTCTTGGAGAAAGAGTTTGAGCCTGAATTTTATGCTTCTGATCTAGTTAATCTCTCTAAGTATAATTGCTATGTTAAGCTCTTAATAGACGGCATTGCCAGCAACCCTTTTTCGGCAGAAACTTTACCGCCAATCAAGAAAGGAGAAGAGGCAAATAGAGACAAGATAGTAAAAGTTTCCAGAGAAAAATTTGGCATGTCAAGGGAAGTGATTGAAAAAAAGATAGAGAAATGGTTTGGTCAATTTCCTTTGCCGGCAACTTCTGATAGTTTGCCAAGCAAACAACCACTATATGATGCAACCTGTTCTGAGTGTGGCAAGAAGACGAAGGTTGTCTTTGAGCCAGATGGAGAAAGGCCTGTCTATTGCAAGACATGCAGAAAAAAGAAGAAGAAGAAAGAAGACTCTTCATCAATATCTTTAAAGAAAGATCTTGAAAAACCGCCGATTCTATTCTCTTCATTCAAAAAGAAGAAGAAAGATGAACCGATTGAGAAAGAAAAAAAGAAGAAGAGTGTGGAGATTGATAAACTAAGAGAAGCGCTCAAGGAGTCTTTTGGTAAGATTAATAAAAAGAAAGAGTGATAAATGAAAAGACTTAACGATTTTGATTTCAACAAGAAAAGAGTTATTCTTAGAGGCGACCTTGATGTCTCTTTTTTTAAAGATAAAGAGATATCAGATGATTACAGAATAAAAACCTTGATTCCGACAATTAATTATCTACTTGAAAAAGACGCCAAGATTGTTTTGATAGGTCATTTTGGAGATTCAGATAATCACGACAATCAGCAAACCCTCATTGCTCAGAGAATTCAAGATCTTCTTGGTGAAAAGATAGTGACAATTAAAGATTGCATCGGTCCAGAAGTTGAAGAAATGATAGGGGACTCGTCAGAGAGAATTTTTCTTTTGGGAAATCTTAGGAATCATAGTGGGGAACAAGATAATTGCAAAGATTTCAGACAAGACTTATCTCGGTTAGGCGAAATCTACGTTAACGATGCATTCGCAGTTTGCCATAGAGAGCATGCTTCAATAGTTGGCTTGCCAGAGCTGCTTCCTTCTTGCTCAGGGATCCGACTTAATAAAGAGATAGAGATTCTTGGTAAAGCGATAAAGGAACCTCAAAGACCCTTGGTTATTATCGTTGGTGGGGCTAAGGTATCTTCTAAGATAAAATATCTCGATAAATTCCTTGAGATCTCAGATCATCTTCTTTTAGGTGGCAAGTTGGCAAATGAGATTTTAGCCATTAAAGGAATAATCAAGCAAGACTTTTCTTTGCCTGAGGATATTGTTGATAGAATTAATCAGATGCAGATAACTTCACCCAAGGCACACCTACCAATTGATTTGATTGCATCTGCAACACCAAACGGCGAATCTTCAATTAAAGTGGTTGCTCCGGCGAAAGCTAAAGACGATGAAGGAATCTTTGATATCGGTCCTGAAACAATCGACATATACTCCAAGATTATTAAAGAAGCTAAAACTATTATCTGGTCAGGACCACTTGGCCTTTTTGAAAAAGAGCCATTTGAAAAAGGTACTAAAGAGATTATCAAGGCTATTGCAGACAACAAGGAGGCTCTAACGATAGCAGGAGGTGGCGATACCGGCGCTTCTTTAACTAAATTCAACCAAAGAGAAGCCATCAATCATATATCAACTGGAGGTGGAGCTATGCTTGAATTTCTTTCAGGCAGTCAACTAGCAGGATTAAAAGCTCTTAATTATTACAATGACTGACAAGCTTAAAAATGTTGAAAAAGCAGCTCAAAGATTAAGAGATGCAGTTAAAGAGAAAGAAGAAATTGTTCTATATGGCGATGCCGATTTGGATGGCTCAGCTTCTCTTGTTATTTTGAAAGAGACCCTGGAGTCTTTAGGAGCTCAAATAAGAGAAGTCTATTTCCCGGATAGAGGCGAAGAAGGTTACGGTCTTAATATCGGCGCCTTGGATTATCTGCAAGGAAAGATTGAAGGTAAGTTTATCTTGATTTTACTCGATTTAGGTATAACCAGCTTTAAAGAGATAAAAGAAGCTCAAGAGAGAGATATAGAGGTTATAATCATTGACCATCATCAGCCATTGGAAGAGGTTCCTCAAGCCTCATTAATTGTTGACCCTAAACAGAAAGGAGACGATTATCCTTTCAAAAACCTAGCTAACGCAGGAGTTACTTTTAAATTAGCTCAAGAAATTCTTGGCAGCGATTTTAATAAACAGGAAAAAAGCTTTTTAGAGCTTACCGCTTTAGCGACTATTGCAGATATGATGGAGCAGGCCGAAGACAATGAAGTTTTCATTGAGCAAGGACTTGAGTCCTTGAAAAAGACAGAGAGAGTTGGCTTAAAAGTTCTTAAAGATCTTTTCAAAGAGGAAGAGGGGATAAGGGAGATTTCTCAACAGATGATTTCTCTTTTAAATGCCGGAGATATAGTTGATCACAAGACAGTTATCTACAACCTTTTGATTGTTTCTACGAAAGAAGAAGCTCAAGAGATAGTTGCCGATTTGATGAAGAAGAGTGAAGCAAGGCAAAAAAAGATTGCTTTGATGGTTGAAGAGGTAGAGAATAGCCAAGAGTTCTCTAGCCCAGTTATCTTTAAAGTTGGTCAAGATTGGGATGTGCCTCTCTTGGGAACCGTCGCTTCCAAAATATCTCATAAAGTTAAAAAGCCGGTTTTTCTAGTTAAAAAGAGCGACTTCAGTAGCCGGGGAGCAGTAAGAATGCCATCAGGCCTTAACGCTGTAGACGTTATGAACAAATATTCCGAACTTTTAGAGACCTTTGGTGGCCATCCACCAGCAGCAGGTTTCACTATCAAGAACGAGAATATAGAGAAGTTCAAGGAAAAACTAATTAATCATTTTAAGTAGATTGCATGAAAAAAGTTATTATCTATACCGACGGTGCATCGAGGGGTAATCCTGGCCAAGCAGCGATTGGCGCTCTCTTTTGTAATGAAAAAAAAGAAGTTATCAAAAGATATTCTCAATACTTAGGAGATAAGATAACCAACAATGAAGCCGAATATATGGCGATTATCTTGGCACTTAAGAAATTCAATGCTCTTTTTGGCAAAAAGCTAGCTCAAAAAACTGAGATTGAGATAAGATCTGATTCAGAGCTTTTAATGAACCAGCTGAATGGTAAATACAAGATTGTTAATCCTAAGATGCAAGAGTTCTTTATTCAGATATGGAATCTCAAGATAGATTTTAAAAAAGTCACCTTCAAGTTTATTCCCAGAGAAAAAAACAAAGAAGCTGATAAATTAGCGAACCAAGCATTGGACGAAAAAACAAACTCTCTTTTTTAATAAAAAAAGAACCTGCAAAAATTGCAGGTTTTAGTTAGGTGGTGGTCCAAAACGGACTATTTCGACCCAATTAATCCGTGGCCAATCGTCTCTTTCAACTCTTGAGCGACGGCTGCCACTTTTTTCTGAGTTAGCGTCCACTTCTGTGATTATTGTTTCATAGAAGTGAAGCCCTTTTTTTTCGCCGCTCTTGTAGAATGCCCCATATGCGATTCGGACATCCACACTTTCGTTTGTCTTATTCTCTACATGCCAGTAGAAAATAAGAGTTTTTCCGTCGTCTTGGGTCTCATGTTCCCATGTAAGAAAGACTCCATCGGGCCCTTCTCCATGAACATTCTTAAAGGGACCCTCGGGCGACGAGCAGGAAATAGCAACCATCGACAAAACGACTGCCAACAAGATAAACCATTTTTTCATTTTCAAAGGCCTCCTTTTATTTGCTATTTATAAAATACCATATTACAGATTTTTGTCAATATCATTGACTAAGTAATTTTTTCTGTTAGTATAAAAATGCCCGAGGGGATTAGGTAATCGCTGAGTGTTTGTTTTTAAGCACTTAGAGGAAAGTCCGAACACTCCC
>PWOE01000132.1 GCA_003557585.1 Candidatus Nealsoniibacteriota bacterium
AAGTCTTTTCTGCTTTTCTTTTTCATGACTATTCCTCTTCCTCTTCTTCCAGGTCTTCCTCCAGATCTTCCTCTCCGCTCAAGACCTCATATTCTTTCGATCCCTCTTTTTTCATATGCTTGACCCATAATATATAGAAAAGGGCCGTTACAACTATGACAAAAACGACGATAGTATATATGATCTCCCAGACCGAAGCTTTAACATATTCGGCGACTCTCTCGGAAAGTTCCGAAATGATCTTCAGCTGCTCAAGCTCTTCAAGGATCTTATCCACCTGATGAGTAGGCTCTTCTTCCTGTTCGGTTATCAAAAGCTGCATCTTCTCGATGTCGCTTTCAATATTTCTTTGTCTTTGGCGGTTCAGCGAGTGCAAAGCAACAAGGTCATTAATGTTCGTGACCGATTCCTGAGACATGCGGATCATCTCTATGTTCCGATCAATGGAGCTTTTAAGAACTTTTCCGATCTCATAAGAAGGCGTCCCCTCGAGCTCCTCCAGGATCTCATCAGATTCTTCTTCATAATTTTCAAGTTTACGTTCAGGAATATTCCATATATTCCTTATTTTAAGCCTGTAAACCTTAAGCTCATTAGGCGCAAAACTCTCTTCTCTCGTTACGAAAAGCCTGCCTTCGATAGGATCGTGCTCAATATCAAATCCGGCCGCATCCAGGATATGCTGCTCCTGAATATCCGGCGGCATATAATACTCAACTGTCATCTGCCTTGAATCGTCTTGTCTGTTCTCGGCCGAAAGGACCAGTGTTATGCTCTGGTCTCTTTCAGAAACACCTTCATCTCCTCTTCTTGCAATGTCCTCCAGAGCAAAAATACGGTTCCTTATGCTCTCAAGTTGTTGTCTGTTCCCGCTGAACATGCGCATTCGTCTTTCGATATCATCGCGTGCGGACTGCTGCCGGCTAACTATCTCGTCGATCTCGTCCCTAAGGTCCCTGGCTATCCTCTCTACTTGATCAGCATACTCGCCGCCTTGCTCAAGAAGTTCTTCTTTCCGGTCCAAAAGCTCATAAGCTTTTTCGAACTCTTCCTCATCGATCCGCCATATATCCCTTATGGAGATCTCAAGCGTACGCGCTTCCTGCGGCTCGAGCTCGACCTTGCCGGTGACATAATACAATCCTTTTGAAACATCATACTCTACTGACATGTCATGCGTCTCCAGCACATCCTCACGCGAGATCTCAGGCGGGAGATAATACTCCACCGGAAGGTTCTGCCGCTGGGTCTCTGAAGGGTTAACTACAACCACTTTCGCTCTAACGATAGCAAAAGCCTCCCCCGCGCAGAAAAAAGACCCTGCGAAAAGAAACACAACAGCCGCTTTTTTGAAAAGTCCACTAAAAGTATTCACAGTCTCAGACCCATTTCATCATATTTATATAATTATTCCAGTTCGAACCAGGACCTTATGATCACCGCTTCTTCTTTTTCAGCTTCTCTAATGACCTCGAGCATAGTTTTTATTTCTTGCACTTTGTTCATCAAGTATCTGCTGCTTTCAAGGTCAGAAGCGGTTACCTCTTCAATTCTGTCCATCTTCAATCCCAGCGACTCCACACCCTCGTTTACAACATTGGCGATAGCGTTAACCATATCTTTCTGTACTTCGGCCGGATCGACCTGATCTTCTCTCATGCCTTCCAGCTCTTCCCTCAATTCATCGATTATCTCGTTCAATCTTTGTATATAGCTGAATATGTCTATGTCCTGTCCCTCGGTCCCCAACTCTTCACGCAATCTCATCAGCTGGTCCACCGCATTCCCGCTGGTGCTGTTGACCTGCCGTACACGTCCGAAAAGGCTATCAACATCGCTTCCATCCGAAACATGCCCTATCAGCTCTGTGAAAGAGTACACGTCCTGAAGAAGACCGAAAACGGTGTCCCCGGTTGGGTTACCCGGGTCACCCATCACGTCCTCCATCCAGATTATCGTACTTTCGACATCCTGTATGATACTAAGCATATTTGCTATCTGATCGGTATCAAAATCAGCGAGAGATTCATCCATATCTCTTATTGCTTCTATCATTTCATTCAGCTGTTCTGTATCGAGACCAGCGAGCTGCTCTTCCATCTCTCTTACAGCATCTATCATTTCTTGAATGCTTTCGGCTTCAATGCCCTCAAGAGCAGTCTCCATGTTTGCCAAACTATCCTGCATACCATCGATCATACCGAACAATGAATCCGTACCTTCATCACCCTCCTGTCCTATTCTGCTTTCCAAGGCCCTGATAATGTCTGGGACTTCATCCACTATGGACTCAAGATCTTCGACTATTTCGCTCAAAGACGCCATTTCATTCCAATCTATATCGGCAGCGGTCATGGCCGAAAGGTCTTTCCAGTCTATGCCCGCTATGCTCCTTTCGTGCACATCCACCCAGTCTATTCCCACACCGCTCATGAACGCAAGATCCGACCAGTTGATATCACTGTCGCTCATTACCTGCAGATCGGACCAGTTAACCCCGCGCGTGGTCATCTCGGTTATGTTCGACCAATTGACCCCGGATTCGGTCATTACCCGCAGATCCGTCCAATTAACTCCCGCGTCCGTCATGACTTGCAAATTCTGCCAATTGATACCGCTGTCGCTCATTATCCGCATATCGCTCCAGTTAACTCCCGCTTCCGTCATCGCACCTATGTCAAGCCAGTTTATACCTTCTCTGCTTAACCTGGTAATATCCCCCCAATTCACTCCTGCTTCCGTCAGAAGAGCTATATCAGACCAGTTAATGCGTTCTCTTGCCATGCTGCGAATATCTGTCCAATTAATCCCCGCTTTTGTCATATTCTCAAGTTCATGCCAATTTATACCCACATCGGTCATCACCTGAAGGTCCGACCAGTTCACTCCCGCTTCCGTCATCA
>PWOE01000003.1 GCA_003557585.1 Candidatus Nealsoniibacteriota bacterium
AAGCTTGGTATAAGTTATAATGAAGCTGACGAAATGAGACGCAAAATCGGATTTGTCGAAGACTCTAATGAAGGCAAGGTGTTGTGTGCTCAATTAGATTCTTTAGTGGAGGAGATCGAACAGATATCTGAAAACTTTTTCAAGACAGAGAAGAAAGAGATAGATAAGATTATCTTGGCAGGAGGTCTATCTTTAAGCAATGGCATGAAGACACGACTTGAAGAGAAGACCAAGAGAAAGATTGAGATAGTTAACCCCTTTGTCGATTTCTCTTATAACCCGATTCTTAAAAATAGCTTAAGAGAGATGGGACCAAGATATGCGATTGCTGTTGGTCTCGCCTTAAGGGACAAAGAATAATAAATAAAATCTTAAAAGCATGGCAATAGAAATCATTCCCAAGAAAGATCAAGAGAAACCATCTTTTCTCAGAAGATTTACTCTCTCTTTGGGAATTTTTCTTTTAATATCATCAATTGCTGCTACGGCAGCTTTTGCTTTTTTTGAGATCAAGTTTGACCAAGAAAAAGAAGATATAGACCGAATGATACAAGACAGAAAAACAGATGAAATTAGAGATCTTGAAAAAAGAATTAGAGTGCACAGCAGAAAAGTTAATAATTTTTCAGAGATAATAAAAGAGAGAGCTCTCGTTGCTCCTTTCTTTAGGTTAGTTGAAGATTCATTGCACCCTCTGGTAATATTAACTAACTTGCAAGTCGATGTAGAGGAAAAAAGAATAAGCGCATCAGGAATTGCCGCAACCATTGTGAGCTTTGATCAACAAGTCAAGATTTTAGAGAACAATCCGTTAATCAAGAGTTTCAGTATTCCTAACTTTAGCCGAAGAGAGGATGGCAATATCACTTTTCCAATCGTTATTAATATTAGTGAAGAGGCTTTAAATTCAAAACAATAATAAAATATGTTTCAAACAAAAAATATATTAGTCATCTTCTTTGGAGCTGTATTGATTATGGTTTTTGCCACCTTGCCTTTTTTTCAGGGATTCATGGAAAGCATGGAATTGCTAGCGGATAAAGAAGAAGAGCTTCGTAGAGAAGATGAGTATATCGAAAGATTAAAAGAAGCTGAAGAGGGTCTTCGAGGCTATTCTTCTAAGCTTAATATGATTGACAAGGCGATCTCCAATGACCCAGCTGTTCCTTCTTTGATAAAATATATAGAGGATACAACTAGAGGTTATGGAATTTTCCTTACCAATCTGGGCTCTTTTTCAACCAGCCCATCTAGAGATAATCCAGACTTACAGGAGACAAAGATAAGCTTTTCTGTCTCTGGGGGCTATAATTCATTCAAAAGCTTCCTAAATGCGATGGAACATTCATCAAGGCTTATTAGTATTGAAAGTTTATCTATAACACCGACAATTGAAGATGAAGGTATAAGATATTCTTTCAATGTAACGATTAAAACTTATTCACATTAATTATGGCGATTCAAGCTTTAAAACAGAAAGAGAGACAAGAGATACTATTATACACTTTTGTTTTTTTAATAATCTTCATGATTCTTCTTTGGCTATTCACCCCTTCTTTTGACTTGTTTTTTGCACAAGAAGAAGAAGTTCAAGAAGAGCAAGATGAACACCTAGAGATAATAAAAGCTTTAGACGGTATCGACTTTACTAAGTTTATAGAATTCAGGCCGATATCTGAGTTTGAGGGAGATACAGGAAGAAACAATCCATTCATTCAAGGAGAAGAACCAGAGATCGAAGAAGAGATTGAAATCGAAGAAGAGATTGAAATCGAAGAAGAGATTGAAGAGATAGTTGAAGATGAAATCATAGATTAGAAAATAAAATTTCTATTAATAAATGCCTCGATTAATTAAGAAGCTATTAGAAAAAGATATTATTAGCGAAGAAGATGCCGCTGTCTTGGAAGGAGAAGCAAAGAGGTCTGACAAGAAAGAAGAAGAGGTTATCATAGAAAAGAATATCTTTCCTGAGGATTCTCTTTTTCAAATAAAAAGTGAAATCTGTGGCTTTCCTTTAAAGAAAGTTGAAGAAGAAGACGTTTCTTTGAAGGCCTTGGAATTCATACCCGAAGAATCAGCCAAGTTCTACAAGATGATCCCCTTAAAGATAGAAGAGGATCTTTTAGAAGTTGGCATGGTCTTTCCAGAGGATTTAAAAGCGCAAGAGGTGCTTAACTTCTTGTCACGACAAAATAATTTCAACTACAAAATATACTTAATTAGTTTAAGTGATTTCAATGAGACTATAAAGAAGTATAGAACGCTTAAGAAAGAGTTTTCACGGGCTCTTGAAAGCTTGGAAGGAGAGCTTAAAGAGGAAAAAATAGAGACTGATGAATCGAAAGATAAGCTGAAGGAGAGACCTTTAGCCGAAGATGCGCCGGTTATTAAGATGGTTGCCGTCATTCTGAAATATGCCGTTGATGGAGAGGCTTCAGATATTCACATTGAGCCATTTAAAGATAAATCAAGAGTTAGATTTAGAATTGACGGAACACTTCATTCTTCAATATCTTTACCAGCTAAGGTTCATCCAGCAATTGTTGCCAGAATCAAGATTCTTTCAAACTTAAAGATTGATGAGACAAGGATACCTCAAGATGGAAGATTCTCAACCAACGTCTATGATAAAGAAATAGACTTTCGTGTATCTACATTCCCAACAGTTCTAGGAGAAAAAGTTGTTATGAGGGTTTTGGCCACAGGCGAAGGAGCTCAGACTTTAGAGAATCTTGGCCTTCAAGGTAGAAATTATGATGTAGTTAAAGACGCCATTCAAAAACCTTATGGCCTTGTCTTGGCAACTGGTCCAACTGGATCTGGTAAAACCACAACCCTTTATTCTCTTTTAAATATATTAAACAAAGAAGGAGTTAATATCGTAACC
>PWOE01000063.1 GCA_003557585.1 Candidatus Nealsoniibacteriota bacterium
AGGGTCTCTTCAGGAAAAAGTGGTTTTTCCCGACCAAAGTTATCAAGGTCAATTTTATATCCGAATGCATTCTGCACAAAATGGAGCAGCAGATGGATGGTTTCCTTTTCAGTCCTTCCTTCAAGATGCATCGCAAGTGACCGGGTCAGGTCATCTGCCGTGGTTTGTGAGACTGGTGCATTGAAATAGATATCAAGTTCGGTTTGGGGAAAATACTCATAAAACGCTATCAGATTCCGGTTGACTCGTACTTGAAACTCAATTTGTTCGTCGCGGAAAGAAAAACTAAAGTCACGGTTTACATAATCGGGCTGAAAAGCCGGTATTTTTGGTATTCTGAGTGATAATGGTAAGAGTTGGCCGGGGAAATCCGCCCGGTATGTGAAAACTCGGTTATACTCTGCAGGTGCCTTGTCAAAACTTGCGACAAAAAAAGGTCTGTCATCGAAGCGAAAAAAAGGAATACCATACAGGTGGGATTCTGTCGCCAACATTAAAACTATGCCTTCATCATGGAAACCTACCCTCGCTTTCCGACCGCTTTGTATGATCATAAACCAGGTATAAAGTTTAGCCCTATCCCGGTCACCAGAAAAGGCAACCAAACCGGTCGAGAATATCAGCCGGGCCGTACCCCAGTCATTGATTTGCATCAGTTTCTGGACTTCTTTGAAATAATGTACAGGGGAATCAATATCTGACTCGCTGAGCTGCTTCCAAAAGGAAGCAATACCTTCAGCGCTGTACGGATTATTCAGCGATAAACGGTTCAACGACGTATCGAATGGTACATCCAGTAAATGACCGAAAAAGTTTACTTGAATTACAGGCTGGTCGAAATCAAAAATATCAGGTAGTTCGATCTGCTTTGATTCAGGCTTTTGTCTTTCGGGTGGATGAGCATCTGGATCGACAGGTGGTAAGGTGTAGGGAGGCGGCAGTTCAGATTCGGATCTGATGTCCGGATCAGGTGCAGGTCCTGAAACCGTATCGGGCTTAAGTACAGGACTGGTAGGCGGCTTTTCTTCTTTTAGAAATGATTCGGGTGTGACACCATCCACTAACTCCCAGTGTTGGCGCAGCATTTCTTCGAAAGCACGATTCTGCTCCTCCCTGAAACCATCAAATTGTTGCTGATTTATACGTAACCATTCTTCGAAATCCTGCACAAGCGACGTACCTGGCAACAATGCCCAAACAAGAAGCAGAGGAAGAGTCAGTATTGCTTTTCGGATCATGTTGCTACCAGGTTGGTTCGGGAAGTGCTTGATTGCACGTGTCAAAGAGAAGGCGCACTTTGGACAAACTTCAGCATTACTACACATTTCAATGGCCTGAACAGAACCAAGGAGCCAACCATTAAATATGGTTTCACACCTTCTGCTTCGTCAAAGGTTTTATTTGGTAGTAATCGTGCAAGTTCCCCTCAACCCTTGCAGTCGTAGCAAGTAGCTTAAGTGGCGCTTGCAGGAATCAATTCCACCATCCCGTTTGTGAGTTACCTACTTGAAAAAAAACTGGCTAGTTTCCCCTTCGCCTGTTTTCATACTCTTCTACAGCTCTTTCAAGCTCCTGAAAAGATTGAGACTGCCGAAAACGTGTATACATCTCTTCCCGCTCTCTAACTTGTTCCATGAACTGCAGGTTGGCTGCACCTATAGGATATTCCAGCAGCACATACGCACGCCACATGTCCCCTTCACGACTATGCGAAGATTCCTTCACCTGACTTCCGTGCAAGCTGGTTGCCACGACAGTTCGGCTGACCTCCTCAAACATCTGTCGGAATGTGGCATCTTCATCCACGCCGACCTCTTCCGTAAAGTTTTTCTGCATAGCTTCAATTCGGACTTCCACTATACGGCCAACTTCGGCACGGGCATCGGTCGAAGCACGGTTGATTGCGGTTTGGAGATCCCGGGAAGAGGCTGTTCTGGGAACGAATACGTAGTTAGGGTCTTCGGGCGGGTTACTGAACCATAATGGTGATCCATCTGGACTTGTTGCCTTGTCCGAGGAAGAGCAAGCGTTTAAGAAAAAAATGCCGGAAATCAGCAGTAATGATAATAAAGTAGCTTTTGTTCTCATGGTTGAAAGATTAAGTTGATGTTAGTCAAAGAGCTTGGACCAAGTGCAAAAAACTCACGATCTCAAATGTGATAGTGCCATATTAAAAAAAACAGACTCATAATCAAATTAGAATTGTTCAAGAAATCACAGCCAATACATATTCAATCACCGTTCTGTGTCCCGATAATAAAAAAACCTGATAGACATTCACATATCCTGAGAAGCATGTTGTATTCGTCTATAAAAGTAATGTAAAAAAATTAGACTTGTTTAAATGATGGATAGTGGCAGATATTGTATGATGTGTGTGATTCTTTTTATTGAGAACACTGTCTTTGTAAAAGAAAGCATTCTTGGCTGTTTCGTTGTGGCGATGATAACTCAGTGAAAGGGCATTCGGACCAGCACATAGTACAGATTTGTTGTATGGTCGTGGTATCGGGATTGCGTGACGGCATTCAAGAGAGTAACTTCCGAATCAGAGTAGATAATTTCCAAATCAGATCTTTCATGACGAAGGTGCATTCCCTTGACCCTGCTTGATAAGAAAGCAGAAAGGTTTCTGCGGGCGGAGTGTTCTGCCAACTCCCAGGAACTTTCACTGTAATAATAGCCCTGTGAAACGCCAACTGCGTAAATATAATGATCGTCCCGAGGCGTATGGTCAATCCATGGCGGACGGTAATCAAAGGTATATTGACTTTTTTGTTTTTCAACTTCTCCCATACATTGCTCAGATCCCACCAAGACTAAAGACAGATTTCCCGAGACCTGATAATCGAGAACGGGCAAGTTTTTTAATAGCTGATCG
>PWOE01000070.1 GCA_003557585.1 Candidatus Nealsoniibacteriota bacterium
ATCGAAGGTGAAATGGGTGGGGACGCTGAATTTTCTGGTTTTCGAGCTGCCATACTCTACTTTCAACTGAGCTCAACGATGCAGTTAGATGAATCGATTTTGCTCGCGGTGACTAGCGTGAGTTTACAAGTTAGCAGATCCCAAAGCACAAAAACGTGATCCCATTTGGTTTGTGATCAACTAAAGTGTATTACCTAACTTTGAAATCAAATCTCTTGATAAAAATCATGCTCAAGGGTATAATATGGTTAGTGTATATCCTAACTGAGCGGGGTGCCTCATGGGATCGATCATTAAGAAAAAGATTAAGAATAAGCCATATTACTATTATGTGGAATCGAAACGAATCGATGGCAAGCCGAAACTTGTGAATCAGAAATATCTTGGTTCTGCGGAGAAACTGCTTTCCATGGTGCTAAATGCGGACAAACCATTGCAAGAGCGAGTGCTTTACGCCGATGTCAGCGAGTTTGGAGCGGTAACCCTTTTGTATGATCTTGCCTCCCGTTTGGGGGTTATTGAGATCATTGACGAACTGATCCCCAAACGAAAACAGGGTGCATCGGTGGGGATGTATATCCTAACCGCTGCCATTAATCGAGCCATTGCACCCAGTTCTACTAACGGTCTTCCAGAATGGTACGCCACTACTGTGCTGCCAATGATTGCCGGGCTGAAGCCAAAGACCTTTACACCGCAGAGCTTTTGGAACAACACCTGTATCAAAGAGAGAGAACTTCAACAGATAGAAGACGCCCTTCTGTCAAAGATCATAACGGCGTACGACATTGACACCTCTCATTTGATTTATGATGCGACCAACTTCTTCACGTACATGGATACGCAACAGCCCAGCCAACTAGCAAAGCGAGGCAATTGTAAAGCTAAACGAAAAGACCTTCGCATTGTGGGACTTTCCTTACTGGTTTCGCCAGCACATTCCATTCCGCTTCTCCACGAAGCCTATCCGGGCAACTGGAATGATGCCAAGCAATTTCACCGGATGATGGAGCAGCTGAAGGCACGTTATGAGTCGATCACCGGAAGAAATACGGATATCACCATGGTCTTTGATCGGGGCAACAATTCTGAAGCCAATATCGAGTACCTTGAATCAGGCAACCTGAAAATCCACTATGTGGGTGGGCTAAAGAAGAACCAGATCGTCGATCTTTACGAGGTACCAAAAAACCAATACAAGTCCCTGGAGTCCCCTTCCTTGGAAAGGCAAAGCGCCTTTCGTACCCATAGAACCGTTTTTGGAAGAAAACTGACCGTTTTGATGGTTCACAATCCGGCCTTGGAACAAGGACAACTTCAGGGGATCCTGATCGACCGAGAGAAAATCACTGGAAAACTGATGGAACTTCAACAAAAGCTCTTAAAACGAGCTAACGGTGAAGTGAAAAAAGGGAAAAAGCCGACGAAAGACAGTGTTACCAAAAATGTGGAAGCCATACTAAAGGCAGAGTACATGAGCGAACTGTTTTATTACGAAGTGTTAGAACAGGACGGTCATCCTTATCTGACCTTTGCTTTTTCCGACGAAGCCCTGGAGCAGTTAACCGAGCAACAACTGGGGAAAACAGCTCTTTTCACAGACCGTGATGACTTAAGCAATGAGCAGATTGTCACCGCTTACCGGAGTGCTTGGCATGTGGAAGCCTCCTTCCGTCAAATGAAAGATACGGATCACTTGTCGGTGAAACCCATATTCCACTGGACCGATGAAAAAATCAGGGTACACTTATTTACCTGTGTTCTTGCAGTGAGATTATGCAGTCTTCTGCAACAGGAACTGGATGAGCAAGGCATTCATACCAGCATCAATAAACTGTTAGACGATATGGCCAGCATCAAGAAGGTGGCCACGTTTTTCGGAGAACTTAGCAACCCCGAACGAGTGCTCTCATTTACACAGGGGAACGAAACGGCTCAAGCCATACAGGAACTTTATCGTCTAAAGGAAAAATACGGTTAGGTATACGGTCTAGACTCTTCGAAAACACTGGAATGACAGCCATACAGAAGGTATGTCCGAAATAACTTGTAAACTCACGCTAGGGTGTTTGTTGGGCGAGCCAAAGGGTGCATTTTTCCAAAAGTTTGAAGGAAATGTTTGAGCCTAAAAAGAATTAATAGGAAGAATTTCAAGTCTGTGTTAAGGGAGCATTCCTGTTTGCCGTTGTGGAATACGGTAATCCTTTACTCTCTGCCTCTTTTTTGCTTAACGGAAAAACTAAATTCATAATCATTAAAACTGTCCACCTCAAAAACTATACGACATACGAAGAACGGCCCAGAGACCTCGGTTTCTGGGCTCATTGTTTTCCATTAATGACCAATTAGGAAGAAGAAATGGGTACAGATTGTTGGGAGCATCGAATTGTCAGCCGAAAGTGACATGATGAGATGAGGCTCGTCGTAAGCTCAGGCGCGACAAACAGCCTCCATTTTCTGGAGGATTTGGAAAAAGCCGCTTGCAGAACCTAGCTCACTTTACGCAGATTGTGATACTGCCCACCCAAAATAGGAGTGAACTCGAACTTCGTTTTCGCCATCGTAGTGGGTGGATACTCCGCTGAGGGTACCGGCGTCGTCCGTCCAATTCCCTGATGGGTTCGCTCTACGTTGTAGTAGTCAAAGATGAACTCATTAAGCATATGTTCCAGATGCTGTTGGTTGCGCGGTGGATTGAGATCCAGCAACTCACGACGGATGCTGCCAATGACGCGTTCAGCATAGGGATTCTGCCATGGAGCCTTGATGGATGTTTTGATCGACTTGATTCCAGAATCTCGCAGCAGCTTTTGGAACTGCTTGGCGACGAAGATGGGCTCGTTGTCGTGGACCAGGTATTTC
>PWOE01000136.1 GCA_003557585.1 Candidatus Nealsoniibacteriota bacterium
ATTGAAGAAAGCTTTAAACCAGACAATTGAGCTACTTTCTGATATTCAGATATCACATTGTTGGGCACAGCCACCAAGAGAACTTTAGCACCTATCTTTTTATCAAGATTTGCCTCTTCAATAACTGACCAATCAAGGGTTACCTCTTGTAGTGGTAATGGGATATGTTGCCTTGCTTCAAACTGGACTACTGAGGCGATCTCTTCTTTAGGCATCGGTGGAGTCTTGAAAACTGTAAAGAATGTCATAAAGTCTGGAATAGAAAAAACGGCTTCTTTCTTTTCTATCTTGGCTTCATTCAAGACATTTCTTATATTGTTAGCTATCTCTTGATGAGGCAAGAGAAAGGCTTTTTTCCTCGAGCTTGTATAAAGAGTCTCTTTTTGAGTTTCATTAATCTTTTCTCCATAGTTCTCAAGAAAAACCTTGCCTTTCTTGGAGTAAGACAATTCAACAACTTTTGTAGAGAAGGTCCCGATATCTACTCCTAAGAGTCTCTTCTTTTTTCTAAAAAGGGAAATGCCAAACATCGCTTATTTTTATTCTTAAAGATAATTGTAATTCATTTATTCTCATCAGGCAATAACAGGCACGACAGAAAAGAAGTCAATTAATCGTTACCTGATCCTGGATCTCCTTTTTTTTCCACTCTCTTTTTGTACTTATCAATAGCTTTTTCCAGAGAATCCAAGATATCGATGTCATAGTAATTTGCAACTGTAATCAGGGAATAAAAAGCATCTCCAATTTCTAGCTTGATTTCCTCTCTAAATTTGGGCTCACTAGTTCCGTATTGAGACATCTTGTTAATCTCTTTGGCAACTTCCCCAACCTCATCAATTAAGTCAAGCATCCTGTTTTCAATGGGATTGTTTATGGAATTATCATCCATAAACTTTTTTACACTTTTTTGAAATTCATTTGGCATAATTCCTTTAATGACTAGTGATGTAAAGTTGTTTTCTAGAGATAAAAAATGACTCTGCTGCGGTGGGGGTGGGATTCGAACCCACGGTGCCATTGCTGACACAATTGTTTTCAAGACAATCTCCTTAAACCACTCAGACACCCCACCAAATATGCGGAGGAGGTGGGATTCGAACCCACGTGAGTTTTTAAACTCTGCACATTAGCAGTGTGCCGCAATAGACCAACTATGCGACTCCTCCACAGTCTCTTTATGCTATATTAATTTTGATATCTTTTCAACACTTATTATAGGAATTTTAACCTTTTTATGATAAATTACCTGAGATGTGCCCGTAGTTCAGCGGACAGAACGCCAGCTTGCGGAGTTGGAGGTCGCAGGTTCGATTCCTGCCGGGCACGCATGAATCTTTCTACTCCAATTAATCAAATACCCTCTATCGGTCCTTTTTACCAGAAAAAGCTGGAAAAGCTTGGTATAAAGAGAGCTCAAGACTTGCTTTTCCATTTTCCTCATAAGTATGAGGACTTTTCCAACTTCTCATCGATATCTCAAATTGATAGCGAGGGCAATTACAGTATAAAAGGAGAGGTTATCAAGATTGAGAACAAGAGGATCTTTAAAAGAAAGATGGTTGTCACTCAGGCAACAATTAAAGATAGCAGTGGCAAGATCGATGCTGTCTGGTTCAATCAATCTTATCTCCTGAACAAGATTAAAGAAAAAGGTCTTTTTATCTTTTCTGGTAAAGTGAAAAAGAGGGGCGCATCTTTCTCTTTAACCAATCCTCTTTACCAAGAAGCTGAGAAAAGTGATTCTTTGGGTGAGATAATCCCTGTTTATCCTGAAACAAGAGGATTAAGCTCTAAGTGGATTCAATCTCTTGTGAAGAAAATTATGCCTTTACTTGAAAACCAAATCCAAGAGATGATTCCCAGAGAAATCCTAGCAAAAAGAGAAATTATGCCAATTAAAAAGGCAATAAGAGAGATTCATTTTCCTTCATCTCAAGAATCAGCTCAAAAAGCGAGAGAAAGATTCTCTTTTGAAAATCTCTTTTTAATTCAAGTAACAGTTCTCTCTGAGAGAATAAGATTGTCAAGAGAGAAAGCTTTTTCTGTAACTGCTGATATAGAAAGAATAAAGAGATTTGTTGAATCTCTTCCTTTCAAGCTAACTGATGCTCAGAAAAAGACATCCTGGCGCATATTAAAAGACCTTGAAAAGAGCTATCCAATGAATCGCCTTCTTGAAGGAGATGTCGGCTCCGGAAAGACAGTTGTTGCTGCAATCGCCATCTTGAATACGATTAAAGCTGGCTTTCAAGCTTCTCTTATGGCTCCCACTGAGATATTAGCTAAACAACACTTCAATGGAATCTTTGATCTTATCAAGAGATTCAATGTAAATGTCGGTCTACTTACCAGTAAAGAAGATCGCTTCTATTCAAAGAAGCTATACACCGATTTCATAGAGATTTCTCGCAAAAAACTTTTAGAGAAAGTTAAGAGTGGTGATATAAATCTATTGATAGGCACTCATGCTCTGATACAGGATAAAGTTAAGTTCAAAAATCTAGCCTTGGTTGTCTTGGACGAACAACATAGGTTCGGTGTCAATCAAAGAGCTAAGCTTACAACAAAAGAAGGGAGTCTCAAGCCAAGAGTGCCTCACCTCTTATCAATGACAGCTACTCCAATTCCAAGAACCCTAGCCTTAAGTATCTATGGAGACCTCGATATCTCGATAATTGACGAGCTTCCCAAGGGAAGAAAAAAGATAACGACCAAGATCGCTTTCCCTGAAGAAAGAAAAGAGATCTACAAGTTTGTTAAGTCAGAGATCAAGAAAAAAAGACAAGCTTTTGTTATCTGTCCCAGAATAGAATCATCTGAAACTTCCAAAGAGACAAAATGGTCAAAACTAAAAGCGGTTAAAGATGAACACGACAAACTCTCTAAAGAGATTTTCCCTGATCTTAATGTCGGTCTAATTCATGGCAAGATGAAGACCAAAGAAAAAGAGAAGATTATGCAAGATTTCAAAAATCAAAAGGTAGATATCTTGGTTTCAACTTCTGTTGTTGAGGTCGGAATCGATATTCCTAAAGCATCTGTAATGATAATAGAAGGAGCTGACCGATTCGGTCTGGCTCAACTACATCAATTAAGAGGTAGAATTGGCAGAAACAAGTTCCAGTCATACTGTTTTCTCTTTCCTGACTCATCTGCAAGCAAGACAAATGAGAGGCTAAAAGCTTTGGTTTCATCAAATGATGGTTTCAGTCTTGCTGAAAAAGACTTAAAGATCAGGGGACCGGGTGACTTCGTCGGCACAAGGCAATGGGGCATGCCTGATATCATCATGGATTCCTTTAAAGACTTCTCTTTGGTTGAAGAATCAAAAGAAAATGCCAAGCTTCTCTTGGAAAAAGATCCTTTCTTGAAAAAACATCCCAACCTCAAGAAAAAAGTCGATGAGTTGAGAGAAAAGATGCATCTAGAGTAAAGAGACCAAATAATTGGTCTCTTTTTATAAATCCTAAAAGTTACAGCTTTATTTCTTATCGTATCGGTCTTTATCTCTTTCGTAACATTTATTCATTGCTGACTTGAAGCCACGATCGATATCTAAATTTAAAGAATTGGAAAGACAAATCAATGCAAAGATTACATCAGCAACTTCCTCCTCTATCTCTCTTGAGTCTTCAGTCTCTTTCTTTTTCTTGGGACCATATCTGTGATTAACTTCTCTAGCTAGCTCACCCACCTCTTCTGTTATGCGCGCCATCATCTCTAATGGTTTGAAATAGCCTATTTTGAGCTGGCTAATCCATTCATCAACTTGTTTTTGATATTCTTTCATTTAAATAAAACTTGGTGACCCCACGGGGAATCGAACCCCGATTGCTAGGTTGAAAACCTAGTGTCCTGACCGTTAGACGATGGGGCCATTGACAATCGATTCTATACTGAAAATTGAAAAAAATCAAGAAAAGAGATAGAGTAGATAGAAACAGATGACTAACAAAAGTGGATATAAAGGAAGAATACTCGGTATTGAGACCTCTTGCGATGATACTTGTATCTCTTTAATAGAGACTAAAGACAATCAACCTTCTTTCAAGGTTCTTTCTAACATAATTTCTTCTCAAGAGAAACTGCACAAAAGATGGGGTGGCATATATCCAACTTTAGCCAGAAGAGAACATCAAAAGAATTTAACCCCTATCTTGAAGAAGACTTTAGTCGATTCAAAATTAGAGAAAAAACTTAAAAAGAAGAATTCTCAGCCCTTTGACCACTTTCTAGAGAAAGATTTAATTAATTACAAAAAACTAGATTCCTATTTAAGAAGCATTGAAAAGCCAGAGATTGATGCTATCGCTGTCACTATTGGTCCTGGACTTGACCCATCTCTTTGGACAGGAATAAATTTTGCTAAAACTCTTGCTTCTTGTTGGCAGATTCCGATAATCCCGATTAATCACATTGAAGCCCATCTAATTATCTCTCTCTTCTCTTTCAAAGACAATCTTTTAAAGTTCACTGACCAAGAGATATTACCGGCTGTAGCTTTAATAGTTTCTGGTGGCCACACTCAACTTCTATTGATGAAAGAAATCGGAAAGTATAAGATGTTAGGAGAGACCAGAGATGATGCTGCAGGTGAGTGCTTCGATAAGACTGCTCGAATTCTTGGTCTCGGTTATCCAGGCGGACCAGAGATATCTAAAAAAGCAGCTCAGTGGGAAAAGAAAAGAGATGTTAATGATAAAGAGTTTCTGCCCAGACCGATGCTACATTCCAAAGATCTCGACTTCAGTTTCTCAGGCTTAAAAACTGCCGTTCTTTACAAAGATCAATCTGTTAAAAAAAGAACAAAAGACTATTTAGAGTCTATGGCCTACGAAATAGAAGAAAGCATCGTCGATGTTTTAATAAAGAAATCTTTAATCGCCTTAAAGCAGAATGATTCTCAAACATTAATTATTGGCGGAGGAGTCACCGCTAATAGAAAGTTGCGCAAAAAACTCAATGAGCTAGACGACGTAAGAGTTATCATGCCTGAGCCAGGAACAGAGACCGACAATGCTTTAATGATATCGGTGACAGCCTTTTTTAAAGAACCACAGAAAATTGAAGAGATTAAGGCTCAGCCTAATCTAAATTTAAGATGAAGGAGATAGCTAAAACTTACAACCCTCAGGAAAACGAGAAATCTATCTACTCTTTATGGGAAAAGAGCGGTTTTTTCAATCCAGATAATCTAAAAGCTAAAAAGCCCTTTGTTATCCTTATGCCGCCACCAAACGCCAATGACCCATTACATATCGGTCATGCAGTCTTTGTCACCTTGCAAGACTTAATGATTCGCTACAACAGAATGAACAACAAGAAAGCTTTATGGCTCCCTGGCGCTGATCATGCCGGCTTTGAAACGCAAGTTGTTTATGAAAAGAAGTTAGAAAAAGAGGGTCGTTCTCGTTTCAAAATGCAAAGAGAAGACTTTTACAAAGAGGTCTTTAAATACACTCAAGAGAATCGCAAAACAGTTAAGAGTCAGTTAAAGAAGCTGGGTGCTTCTTGTGATTGGTCAAGAGATGTTTTCACCTTGGATGACAAAGTTATCAAGACGACCTATCAAATCTTCAAGAAGATGTTTGATGATGGTCTCGTCTACCGAGGAGAAAGATTGGTTAATTATTGCACCAAACATAGAACAGCATTCTCTGATCTTGAGATAGAGAAAGAAGAAAAAAAAGATCCCCTCTATTATATTAAATATGGGCCAATTAGATTAGCTACAGTTAGGCCTGAGACAAAATTCGGTGACACGGCAATTGCTGTCCATCCAAGAGACAAGAGATACAAGAAATATATTAATAAAGAGATTGAGATTGAGACTCTTTCGGGTAAAACAAAGATAAGAGTTATCGGTGACAAGTTCGTTGATCCTGATTTCGGCACTGGCGCAGTCAAGGTAACTCCCGCTCACGATCAGAATGACTTTGAGATATGGCTAAGACATAAAGAAGAGATTCCTGGCCCAATTCAGGTTATTGGAGAAGATGGTCGATTAACAGAAAAAGCAGGTCCCTACCAAGGTCTGTTAGTTGAGGAAGCGAGAGAAAGAGTAGTTGTTGATATGAAGAAAGCTGGCTTAATAGAAAAAGTTGACGAGAATTACACTCACAATGTCTCTGTCTGTTATAAATGCAAAAAGACGATAGAGCCGATGCTCAAAGAGCAATGGTTTGTTAAAGCTGCTCCTTTAGCTCAGCCAGCTATTGAAGCTGTAAAAAAGAAGAAGATAGAGATTATTCCCAAGAACTACGAAAAGATATACTTTCATTGGCTTAAAAATATAAAAGATTGGAATATATCAAGGCAAAATTGGTGGGGTATCAGTATCCCTGCCTGGCAATGCAAGAGATGTAACCGATGGCTAGTAACTCGAGGAGAGTCTCCTAAAAAATGCTCTTTTTGTAATAGCAAAGAGATGCACAAAGATAGCGATGTCTTTGACACTTGGTTCTCTTCTGGTCAATGGACTTTCGCTTCTCTTGGTTATCCTGACTCAAAAGACTTCAAAGAGTTCTACCCATCTTCGGTTATGGAGACAGGTTATGACATCTTCTTTTTCTGGGTTATAAGAATGGTTATGCTTGGTATCTATGCAACCGACAAGATTCCTTTTGAGAAAGTCTACCTTCATGGTTTAGTTAGAGCTAAAGATGGCCAAAAGATGTCTAAGTCAAAGGGTAATGTCATAGACCCGATAACCGTGGTTGATAATTATGGCTCAGATGCTTTAAGAATGTCTCTTGTTATCGGCAATATGCCCGGCAGAGACTTGGTTATCTCTGAGGAAAAGATAAAAGGTTATAGGAACTTCATAAACAAAGTTTGGAATATATTCAGATTCATTGAAGGTAACACCGCTGATTTCAAAGATTCTTCAAGCATAAAATTATCTGTCAGTGATAAAAAGATAATCGATGACTTTGATAAGATTGCTAAAAAAGTTGATGTAAATATTAAAAAATTTAAGTTTTCTCATGCAGCAGAAAAGCTTTACCATTATGTCTGGCATAATTTTGCCGACAAAGTTATTGAGAACTCAAAAGATCTTTTGCAAGACAAAAAGACGAGAAGATCAAGGCAAAAAACTCTTCTTTATGTCTTTACCGGTATACTGAAATTACTTCATCCTTTTGCCCCTTTTGTAACAGAAAAGATATACCAATCAATCTCTCTCACAAAAAAGAAAGAGGTTTTGATGATTGAAAATTGGCCCAAAACAAGATGAGTATCTACTACATAATATTTATAATTCTTTCTTTTTTGCCTAGCATCGCCTGGCTTCTCTTTTTTCTACAAGAAGATAGACATCCTGAACCAGCAAAGATGTTATTGAAAGTATTCTTCTGGGGCATGATTGCTCCTCTACCAGTGATTGCCATCTCTTTTCCAATCAATATCTGGTTAATAAAGATCGGTGCTTCTCCTTTCTTGATAAGCTTTGTTATGATAGTCGCTGTAGCCGCAATTACCGAAGAGATAGCTAAATATCTTGTCGTTAGACAAACGGTCTTAAAGAGTCCTGAATGTGATGAACCATTAGATTTAATGATTTATGCTATAACAGCTGCTCTGGGTTTCGCCGCCTTGGAAAACATCGTCTTTCTCTTTCCTATGGAATTTCCTTTCTCTAGAGGAGTTATGATGATTGAAAGCTATTTTAGATTTATCAGCGGAACGTTTCTTCACGCCTTGGTTGCTGGAGTGATGGGCTACTTTATCGCCCTTTCCGTCTATTATACGAAAAGAAGACTATTGCTAGTTTTCACTGGCTTGTCTCTGGCCATAGTCTTGCATGCAACCTATAACTTCTCTATAATATACTCTGAGGTTGAAAGGTACGCAGCAGTGATAGCTCCATTTTTGTTAATAACGCTTTTCATTGTCGTCTTCTTTTGCTTTAAGAAGCTAAGAAAGATGCCAAGCATTTGCAAATAAGATGAATAAAGAAGAAGATAAGAATTGGCTCAAGTCAGAAGGAGAGCTCGCCGTTGATGTCTACTCAACTGATAAAGAGATAATCATTCAGTCAGCTGTCGCAGGAGTGAAGTCAGAAGCAATAGATATCTCTGTTGAGAATGATATGATTATCATCAAGGGCAATAGACCAAATCCAGAGACAGATAAAGATAAAAAGTATTTTCTTCAAGAATGCTACTGGGGTGATTTCTCAAGAAAGATAATAATACCTGATGAGATTGATCCATCAAGAATAGATGCTGTTGTTAAAGAGGGTATCCTCACCGTTAGAATTCCTCGGATAGTTAGAGACAAGAGTAAAGTTAAAATTAAAGAAGTTAAGTAAAAGAGGCCAGCAGATGCTGGCCTCTTCTCTTGTGGGCGGGGCGGGACTCGAACCCGCACACCTCGCGGCGCTAGGTCCTAAGCCTAGTGCGTCTACCAATTTCGCCACCCGCCCTTAAAGGAAAGGCCCTTTCCTAAGCAAGAAAGGGCCTAGAAATTTCTTCTAATTTAGAATGCCAACAATGAAGTCTGGAATTGCTCTAGCTAAAACAGCTACCACAATACCGATTACCGCATAGATGAGCCACTGCTTTGCTTTTTTTATATTATCTTCATTCCCCCCAGCTGTGATGAATGTAAAGGCCGCGAATAAGAAAGATCCTGTTGCAGCAATTAAGATTACTGTAAAGATGAAATTGATCGCTGAGTCTATAGTAGCAAAAACATCAATCTCACCTGGACCTGGAGCTTCTTGTATCTGTGCAAAGATAAAAGCTGGCACCATTAAAAAAGATAAAGCTATTAATGTAATTGCAATCTTTTTTTTCATTTTTTGTATCATTATTTTAATTATCGACCTTTCTTTTTGTTAATTTTAGTCTCTTTTTATTATCCAGTTATAACAGTTGATATAAGATTGACGAAAGCAATAACTAACACTGCGCAAACGATACCAATAATCGTATATGTCAAGATATTCTTTGCCTTTTTAATTCTTTCTTCAATCCCTGCAGATGTGACAAAATAGAAAGCTGAAACCAGAATCATTATTGGAGCAATTAAAAGAGCCATAGTGAAGATAAAATTAGCAATCGCCTCAAGTATATCACTGAAACTTCCAGCTTGTAATGGATTTTCAAGCTCTAAGGTGTCAGCAAGTCCGATTAAGGGCAAAACAATCAACACTAATCCTATTAATAAAAGTGTCTTGACTTTCATAGTTAATTATCTTCTCTTATATTCTTCCAATTTTTATTCAAACTGTCAATCTTTAGATACAGATTGCCGAGGCAATCTTGTCATTGTCAGCCAATTTCATCACTTTGACCCCTTGAGTCGCTCTAGACAATTTGGGAATTAATGAAATCTTGCTTCTGATGATATTGCCTTTTCTTGAGACGATAATCATATCTTCTTCTTCGCCCGATAAGACCTTGGCTACAGATAAATTACCTACTCTAGGAGTCACTTTCAATGTCTTTATTCCTGAACCACCTCTCTGTTGCGAGCGATATTCCTTGATAGATGTCTTCTTACCAAAGCCATTTTCAGTTAAGGCAAGTAGATAGCCTTCTTCGTTGCCTTTCCTTAAGACATCCATGCCGACTACTTTGTCTTGCTTCTTGAGGTTAATTCCCCTTATTCCTGAAGCAGTTCTTCCCATCTGCCTGACATCTTTTTCCTTGAATCTTATCGATTGTCCTTTGCTGGTTGCCAAAAAGACATGGTCATCTCCTGTTGTTTTACAAACCCTCTTGAGAGAGTCTCCCTTTCTCAAATTAATTGCGATAAGGCCTGATCTTCTGATATTCTTGAAATCATCCAAAGAGCTTCTCTTAACTATTCCATTCTCTGTCGCCATCGTTAAATATTTAATACCTGATTCAGCGTCTTCTTTGCTTAGAGAGAGAATAGATAATATCTCTTCTTGAGAAGATAGCTCTAAAAAGTTATATATTCCTCTGCCTCGAGCAACTCGACTTCCTTCGGGTATCTCATAGGCTGGTATTCGGAAGACTTTACCTGAATCTGTAAAGAAAAGAAGTGAGTCGTGAGTCTTTGCTTCAACAAAATGCTCAACTATATCCTCTTGCATCGTCTTCATGCCCAGAATGCCCTTGCCACCTCTTTTTTGAATCTTGTAAGTGGCAGGATTAATTCTTTTGATATAGCCTCCTTTGGTAAGAGTAATTATCGCATCTTCTAAAGGAATTAAATCCTCTTCAGCAATATCTTCTAATTTCTGAAGATAAACTTTAGTTCTTCTTTCGTCGTTGAAATTATCTTTCGCTTTAATTAATTCTTTTTCAACAATCTTTTTAATCTTAGCTGGGCTCTTTAAGATAGCTTTTAATTCTTTTATCTCTTTTTCCTTTTCTGCCAATTCATTCTCAATTTTCTCTCTTTCAAGTTTTGCCAATTGATGCAATCTCATCTCCAGAATCGCATTGGCCTGAATCTCTGTCAGCTTGAATTCTTTAATTAAATTATCTCTGGCATCCTCTTTATTCTTTGATTTCTTGATAATCCTGATGCATTTATCGATATTGACTAAGGCTTTAACTAGGCCTCTCAAGATATGAGCTCTGTCTTCTGCCTTTTTAAGTTCGAACTGAGCTCTTTTGTAAACAACTTCTTTTCTGTGAGCGATGTAATAACTAAGAACCTCCACTAGGCTTAATGTCTTTGGCTGAATGCCATCAACAAGAGCCAACATATTGAGATGAAAGGTCTTTTGCAAATTACTGAACTTATAGAGTCGATTAACTATCTTTTTAGGATGAGCCTCTGTCTTTAAGTCGATGGCGATTCTCAAGCCATCTCTGTCAGATTCATCTCTGATGTCTTTAATTCCATCTATCTTTTTATCTGAAACTAATTTGGCAAATTGCTCAACTAAAGTCGATTTTTTAACCTGGTAAGGAATCTCTGTTATTATAATCTGTCTCTGTTTGCTTTTCTCAGAATCAAGAATATCAACCTTACCTCTAATTGTTATCGGTCCCTTGCCTTGGCTATATGCCTGAATTATCTCTTTCTTGTTGTATACTTGACCGCCTGTTGGAAAATCAGGTCCTTGAATAAAATTAAAAAGGTCTTCTGTTGTCGATTTTGGATTGCTGATAAGGTGAATTGTTGCATCAACTACTTCGCCAAGATGGTGAGGTGGGATTGATGTCGCCATACCAACAGCAATTCCTAAAGTTCCATTCAATAAAAGATTAGGTAGTGGTGTTGGTAAAACCGAAGGTTCTCTTTGGGTGCCATCATAATTGTCAATGAAAGATACTGTCTCTTTCTCGATATCATTAAGAAGCTCTTCACCAATCTTAGCCATACGCGCCTCAGTATATCGA
>PWOE01000090.1 GCA_003557585.1 Candidatus Nealsoniibacteriota bacterium
ACATAATTGATATGCCTGACCGCCTGATCGATCTTTTTATCCAGTTATGTCTGCAGAACAACTTCAGCCTTTCAGCAAGGAAGAGATCCGCTCACTTTGACTTCCTGACCGATGGAGAGTTATCGGCCATGGAACAGGCTGTAAGAGACGGCTATAACCGACCCGATTAATCAATCGCCTGTATGGTGCAGAGCCTGGTTCTGCAGCGTTTCTGGCATGATTGACATCTACAAACGACTTCTTTTGGTAGTAAGCAAGCAGACTAACCCACAACCAATCGTATAGCAATTGCATATATTCAGGTGAGCTTGGTATGGGGTAACACATTACAATCCAGTTACGATCTTTAGCAACAAGAAAAAAAATCAAAGCAGAAAGGTGTGACCATCCGGCTTAGCAATAAAGGGCAGGCACGTATCAATACCTGTTAGAAAAAGGAAAACGGGAAAAAGCATATCACAAAGTGCGGGCTCACTGAGAGACACACAGCCGTTTTCCGTACCTGCTCAGGAGATCTGAAACCGTTTCTTCTATGGATTCACAAAAACCCCGATTCTACCTTTTCCATTCCGTTTTACTTCATACATTGCTGAATCGGCATTATTTAATAATGTTTCGCTCACTTTACCGGTATCGGGACATATCGCAATACCGATAGAAGAATTAACGGTACACTCAATAGAATCAATAAACATGACCTCTTGCAACATCTTATGAATTCGCTTCGCGAGATTCTCCGCACTCGTTACATCTTCGAAATCATGAATAATTACTGCAAATTCATCTCCGCCTAACCGTGCCACAAAATCTGTTTCTCGAATGCACTTCAGCAGCCGATTCCCTACCGTTATGAGGACCCGATCTCCAAATTCATGGCCATACGTATCATTGATATCTTTAAATCCATCTAGATCGATATAAAGAACTGCAACCTTACTCGTATTTGCTTCACGTTCTGCTACAACCCTATCTAATCTTTCAAAAAAGAATCTTCTATTAGGTAGTTCAGTTAGTGTATCGTAATTCGCAAACTTCTCGTATTTGATCGCTGCTTGATGAATAAGTCCCTTATCATTAAGAATTTTCAAGTTTTCTGTTTCCAGAGCGTACATTTCCTTAATTTTTTTCAGCGAATAGAACACCGTACCATAGGCAGCCACAGAAAGCGTGACCAAAAGAAATAGCGGCAATTTAAAAGTAATCAACGTAGCCTGGATATCATCCGAAAGGTAAAAGTAATAGGCTAAATTGAGGAAGATGCAGACCACCAACCCTGAGAATATCGGCCAGTTGCTGACAATTGATCGATACAAGGGAAGCAGGTTACGCTGAAACAGGAATATAACGGCTATGTATAATACCAAACGTATACCCGTATGAGCATACTGAGGCGCCGGAAAAAATCTGCTCAGATGAAAGCTGAGAACGACGATCATCATCGAAATGTTGAGGGTTGTAAGAACATTGAAGCACAATTGCATGAAGCTTATCTTTGTCAGAGGCTTGAGGGCAAGGCCGACTGCAACAAACATCAGAAGGTTGAAACGGGATAGTGCCGTAAGGTCTCCATACAAATAAAACCAGATGGTACCGGCCATATTTACAACAAATACGATGACGGCGAAAATGACGGTACCGGTACGGCCAAATTTTGACTTTGTCAGGGTAAACAGAATAATGATATTCATGACCGAGGAGACACTGCCTCGCAGGAGATTGATGAATAGGTCATTCATCGGGAACGCTCCTTCGATATCAGATTGTTCATATAGATATCCCGCACTGCACGGTATTGTCGGCAGCAATAGGAACTGAACATCCATTGCGAAGGGTGTTTTTGTTCCTCTTAATGTCTTCATGATGCTCCATATTCAGGACGCAGGAAACGTGAAGCTTCGAAAATCGTCCGTACTGCAGCATTCGCGCGACATGCTGGCAGAAAGCACCCGTAATGACTCTGGCGGTGATGCTCTGTGCACCTGCAAGGAAATAGATCACCCTATGCCGTATATGCTCCCAGCATTTTTCTTCGCATATTCCGCAGATACGCATTTCCATATAAGATTTCACAGAAAAAGCATCTTCCACCAAACAATTGACCGCCGGAGCAAGGAAATTGAAAAACTGCTGTTTGTCCTTCGGATCGTTAATGAGGTTCATCACAAACGATTGAAAAACAAAACCTGGCCCGCATGCAGCACAATAAGAGCGCATCTGAGCTTCTTGACCCAGTTCTCTGCTCGCCTCTCCTCCCTCAACACCATCAATCATCGGCAGCACGGTATCAGGGATATGCAGATGGAATCTTTGCGTTTCACATAGATCCAGCAGATCCTCAGGATTGAAGAACTGACAGATTGCATCTGCATATTGATTCGACAGCATACACTGTGACGCATACACTGCAATACAAGTCAATTGGCCAGGATAATCATTACTGAGAGCTATATTCAGCATCATCTATCCTTGAAGCATCAGATTGCTTTTTTACTGTGAATGTAGAGATAGTACAAGATACACCGTACTCCTGCAAGCAAAAAGAGTCCCCTGCGAACCATTCTATAGATTATATCTGAAATGATGTCCAGCTGATGTGTTGTTCTGTGAACTCTATTTCCAGTTTACCGTTATGTTCCCGTTATTCTGGAAAGCTCTCCTCCATTGTCAGCAGCTCATACAGGCTTCAAGAGATATGGCAATTCCGATTACCCTATCATCTGGTCCTGCCGTGCATCCCCCTTTTCTATTCACACTGTACAGCAGCACCCGCTTCATCCGAAAAAGGATGGGAGCTCTTCGCCGGGACACCG
>PWOE01000031.1 GCA_003557585.1 Candidatus Nealsoniibacteriota bacterium
GTTTGGGGAGTGGATATTTACATATACTCATTAGGTAAAGCAAAAATTGTGGCCAATAATTTCACTCTTGCAGATGCAAAAAGAATTAAAAGCCTGCTTTCTGATGATTAATTTTTTTGCAAACCCATTCATTCCTGCAAAATTCAGTATTACTCTTATAGTTAAGCATCAAACTTATTAATATGTTTGCCATGCGCATATAATAAAAAGAAAATTAAAAAGAAACTCCAAGTTAATTGGAACATTAAAAAAGGTGAATTTGAAAAAAAGACAATAATTCTAGAAGCGGGGTCAGAATGAGCCGAATAAGACCTTAAAAATTGGAGTAGGCATCATTAAAATCAAAAGTAACATGAACATTTTACAAATTAAAAGCGGTAAAGTTGAAATCCGCAAAGACAATGGTTCGTTAATTCGGAAAATCGGAAAAGGAGACGCCATTTCAGCTGACTTTAATTCTGACCAATCGTTAGTTGCAATCACAACAGAAAAAGGGAAAGTCGAAATTCGTAAAGAAAATGGTTCTTTAGTTCGAACTATAGGAAAAGGAGATGCCACAAATGCCAGATGGCATGGCAGTGACATTGCCATAGACACAACCAAGGGAAAAACAGAATTAAGAAAAGAAAACGGTTCTTTAATAAGAACAATTTGAGCTCACAGAGCCGCATCACAACAAGGTGCGGCTCTTTAATATCAACAGTTTTGTTTAATTTGACAGGCCTATATTTTTTTAAACTAAATTATCAACTAATTAAGAAAAACATAATAATGATTAGCAAAGAACTTTTAGCCAAAACATTTGAATATTTTGATTTCTTTAAAGAAGATAACTTTGTTGTTGCTCCAAGTTTACCTATTTTATACTTTGGAGATTTAGCATCTTATGAAAAATCTGATTTAAAAGTTATTACAGTTGGAAAGAACCCTTCAGACAATGAGTTTCGTTTAAAAAAAAATGAACCATTTTCATTTGTCCGTTTTCCTAACTGGGATGAAAATAAAAGGAATTTAATAGAATCTCTTAACCCGTATTTCAAAGAAAAACCCTTGAAACAGTGGTTTTCATGTTTTGAACCTATTCTGAATGGTTTATCATCATCCTACTATCCAGGAGTTAAAGAAAACATTGCTTTACATACTGACATTTGTTCCCCTTTAGCTACTTATCCAACATGGAGTAAATTGCCGAAAACAAAGCAAAAATTACTATATAAAGAAGGATTCCAGCTTTGGAAAGAGCTAATTGAAGAATTACAACCAGATATAATGTTTGTTTCCATCCCTCGTGCCCTGTTTAATTCAGTTTTTACATTGAATGGAAAAGAGCTTGTGGTTTTTAATGAAAAAAAAGATGGAACAATACGTAAGAATCCTTATGTTGTAGAATCATATGAATATATACTGAGAAATAATAAGCAAGTAAAGGTTGTTTTTGGCCAAGCTGCCAATAAGCCATTTGATACAATTTATAGTAAACAAAAGATAAAAATCGGAGAATTATGCCAAAAATAGTTCAATTTACGCATCCAGGGTCAGAACATAAACCCGATAAAAAAAACAGTAATCATAAATCATGGAATACTGGTAATCATAAAAGAAAGTTTTTGCTAAGTAAAGGTGAGTATATCCATGAAAATAAAGCGAAAGAAGCTGAATTAGTTTTTTGGGGTGAATGGGAACCACCAAGTCACGTGAAGGTTTTACCAAACAAGCCAAACAATTTTTTTCCACAGTGGCTTCATGAGCCTTATTTGCCTGAAATATTACCAAATTCCACTGGCTATCAAGCAAGTTATCAAAATACAGATCCGTGTGTTTTTGATGGCGAATTTAAATATTTTGTGTGCAAGCAGTTTAAACCAAAAAATAAGAAATTAACATCTTTGGCAAGGTTAGAGAGAGGTTCTATAATTCTATTTGGCTCAACTGGAAATCAAAATACAGAAGATGCTTTTTTTCAATTAGATACCGTTTTTGTAGTTTCTAATTACATAGAATATGATATATCAGACCCCAATTCTTTGTCTGATGCAGGTTTGGGGATTTATCGAGACTATGCTTTTAAAATGGCATTTCCAAATCCCTCAGATTTTTCATTAAAGTTGAGGTTGTATAAAGGAGCTACATTTCAAAATCCTGTTGATGGTATGTATTCATTTAGTCCTGCAAAAGTTTGGGCTAATCAAGACATAGGTTTTCCGAGAATATCCTTGAGTAATATGGACTATATTACTAATAATTTAAACGCAGCTCCAAAAGTTACAAATGCATCAACCATTGAAGTTGTAAATTTTTGGAATCAAATAAGAGAAATAACAAAAAAATGTGGTTGCGTTGAAGGTGTAAAGTTTAACTATAGTAATCAATAATTGCCTAAAACACATAGAATCATTTTAGGGAATAATCAGTTAAGAGTATCTTTTTTTGACTGTTCGGGTATTGCTTGCAAACAATCCTTTATCTATTCAACCCAACCCTAAAACAGGCTTTTCTTTCATGGCGGAATTTATTAACAAGGTAACAATCTCAGTTAATGGTCATTTAAAAATGCAATTAGGGCTATAGCGATGGGTTATTTCTGAATGATGTGTAATTAAGGAGAAAATCATAAGAGAAAAGGTCACTATCATCGAAACATCTAAATAATTTGGGTCTTTGCATATTTGGTTCTTTCTAATAGCATAAAATCACAAAACTTGTATGTTTTTTAATTATCCACTTTATGGGGGTTTTTAATGCCTAATCGTTTGCCATAATTTATTCATTTTGTTTGTTAATTAAATTGAACCAATATTCCCAAATCATAA
>PWOE01000015.1 GCA_003557585.1 Candidatus Nealsoniibacteriota bacterium
CTATTATCTTAATGATGAAAAACGAAAAGACACTAATTATCTCATCATATGCTCCACCTATCGTATCAGGTGGACCAAAGATTTTATATAATCTCTTTAGTCAATTTCCTGAAAATAGCTACTCTATTTTGACAAGTTTTTATAATATTGACAATGTTGCGGCCCAAAAAGGCAATTGGCTAGATGGAGATTATATATTCTATGATAACCTAAAAGTTGATAGAAAAAAAGCGATAAATCAAGCACGAGAAGATCTTAACAGTGAAAAGAATTCACTGTTGTCTAAGATTAAGTTCTTAATGAAGGGCAGTTCCTTCTTTTATTTTTTATTTGGATTTCCAATTATATTTAGTCAGATATTGATGATTACAAGGGCTGTTAAGAGAAAGATTGAAATCAAGAGTTTTAAAAATATACTAGCTATTTCAGATTACGGCCCGGCCTTAATTTCCTCTTATTTCATCTCTAAAAAAACAAAGAAACCATTAATCCTATACATCTTCGACATCTATAAAGGTAATTTTCATCCCTTTCCGGGAAATCTTCTAGCCTCTATCTTTGAGCCAAGAATGTTTAAGCTAGCAGACAAGATTATTGTTACCAATGAAGGAACAAGAGATTTTTACATTGAAAGATACGGGGAAGGAATCAAGGGCAAGATAGAGATTATATACAATCCAGTTCCTCTTGAGGGATATGATAAAGAGGTTTCTCAATATGACCCAAAGCCTCCATACACTATTTTATACACAGGGAGTATATACTGGGCCCAAGCCAGATCAATCAGAAACTTGATAAAGGCAGTTAATGAGATAGATAGCATCGATCTTAAATTCAAGATATATACACCAAATCCAAAGGACTATTTAAGGAAAATTGGCATTGAAGAATCAGAAAAAGTTGCAATATCGATAGCTTCTCCTAAAGAGATTCCTCAAATTCAAAAAGAGGCGGATATTCTCTTTTTACCTCTTTCTTGGAAAACAAAAAGCCCAGGAATCATTGACACTGCCACTCCTGGGAAATTAACTGACTATCTTCTTGCAGGAAGACCAATAATGGTTCACGCACCAGAATCGTCATTCTTAGCAAAACATGCTAAAGGCAACGCTTTTGCTTATGTGGTGGACAGAGAGGACACTAATGAACTTCAGAGAGGAATTATTAAAATCATTACAGACCTTAAATATTCAGAAGAGATGATGGAAAATGCTAAAAAAACATTTTCTGAGAATTATGAAATTCACAAAAATCTTGAGAAATTAAAGATAATTCTTAAAGTTTAGTTAAAAAAACTTATCCCTTCCTCCAAATACCTTGATTGACAATCTCTGTATAGCCTTGAATTATTCTTGTAACTTTTGTTGACACATTATTATCTAGATAATCTGGAATTAGATTGCTCTTTTCTTTGTTTTCTGATTTGCTAATCATTTCAACAGCCTGGATTATTCCTTCTTTCTTAATACCACCTATTATCATAGTTCCTTTATCTATTGACTCAGGTCGCTCAGTAGAGGTTCTTAAGAGTATTCCAGGGAAATTCAGCATTGAAGATTCTTCAGATAGAGTGCCGCTATCAGAAAGAACACAGAAGGAATTGACTTGAAGATTGTTGTAATCGAAGAAACCCAAGGGTTTCATCCTGCTAATCAAAGAATGAAGTTTAATCTTCTTTTCATCTATTCTTTTTGAGCTTCTTGGGTGGGTTGAGTAGATTATTGGTATTTTATATTTTTCAGCTACTTCGTTCAAGGCCTCCATTAGAGATTCAAGGTTACTGTCATTGTCTATATTCTCCTCTCTATGAGCAGAGACCAGGATATATTTATTCTTTTGTAACTTGAGCTTTGTCAATATGTCACTGGAATTTATCTTGCTCATATTCTTATCCAAAACTTCTCTCGTTGGTGATCCTGTTACAAAAGTATATTGTGCCTTTAAGCCCTCCGCAATTAAGTTTCTTCGAGCATGCTCGGTGTAGGGGAGATTAATGTCAGAGATATGGTCTAATAATCTTCTATTTATCTCTTCAGGAACATTCTCATCAAAACATCTATTACCAGCTTCCATGTGAAAAGTTGGAATCTTGAGTCTTTTTGCTGAGAGGATAGACAGGGCTGAATTGGTATCTCCAAGAACCAGGCAAGCGTCAGGCTTTTCTTTCAGAAAAAGCTTGTATGACTTTGATATGACATTGCCGATAGTTTCACCCAAATCATTACCAGCGACATCTAGGTAGTGATCTGGCTTTCGTAAACCCAAGTCTTTAAAGAAAATCTCATTCAACTCATAATCGTAATTCTGTCCAGTATGAATTAAGATATGATCAAAGTTTTTGTCACTTTCTTTTATAGTTTCACTTAGCTTTATTATGTCAGGCCTTGTGCCAATTATTGTTGCTAATTTAAGTTTCTTCATAGTTTAATTTAAATCTTATAATGAGGATACATCTCTTTGTGATCAATTACCCATTTCTTCATCTCAATTATCATTTCTTCGTAAGAAGGAACAATAAAGTTAAAATCTTTTCTAGTATTAATTAATGACTTGTCTGTGATGATTCTTTCGCTCTCTTTAATATCTAAATTATCATTCTTGAAATGTTTATTAAAGAGAAGAAGTAAATCGTGCTTTGAGATAAAGTCGTTGTTCACGAGATTGTATAGGCCAGACAAGTCTTCCTCAACTGCTTTCTCCATCGCTCGAGCTAATGTAATTGTAGTTACGCCGGTCCAAATTGCTTTAGTGTATCCCTCTATTTGATTATCTTGCTTCATGAACC
>PWOE01000102.1 GCA_003557585.1 Candidatus Nealsoniibacteriota bacterium
CCGTTATGTGGAATTTAACCTGATCCACGACCGCGGCACCCTCTTCGGCCTAAAAACCAAAGGCCGCATCGAATCCATTTTTATGAGCCTGCCGCCTAGTGTTCGCTGGGATTATGATTTTCAGCCAAAGGCAGGCTCCCGGGAAGAAAAACTACTTGATGTGTTAAAAAATCCAAGAGTGTGGGCTTGATCCACATTTACCGATAGCAACTCTTCTACTCTTTCTTTTAATTTTGAATGGCATTATTCCGCCTTCGGCTTCAATCGATTCAAATTACAGATTTTGTTTACTCAGATGTTTGATCAATTTTATTTTATCAATGTCAACTTTTTGCTCAATACTGTTGAACCGGCCTGAAGACGGTACACGTACACACCGCTTGAGAGATTTGAGCCATCAAATATGATTTGATGACTGCCGGCCTGAACCTGCCCTTCAACCAGGTTTGCCACCCTTCGACCGCTCATATCAAACACATCCAGGGTTACGTGGCTGCTCTCCGGTAACTGATAGGATATTATGGTGGTAGGGTTGAAGGGATTTGGATAATTTTGGCCTAATGTAACCGCACTTGGCAATTCCTGGCTACCCGGCGCCTCTGCCGTAACTGCAAACCTTGTTTCACCAGTGGATACAGCCTTTGTTGGAAAATTCAAATAGCCGTTATTCTCAATTTGTTTGTTTACCCGGTTTAACATAAATGTATATTGAGCATTTTCAGCGATTAAAGTTTTCATACCTGTTTGCAGATCATGCAGGTATAGTTCGGTACCAGGTGTAAGATTTACGTCTGTAAAACTAAGGATAAACGAACCGGATTTAGTTGCTGAAAACTGAATCGGGATAGCTGACTTCTCATCCGGAAGCGGAAAATGTCCAATATCGAGCAGTGTTTCATCTTTTTTTACTGAAGAAAGGGTTGCAGTATTTGAATCCAGAGATCTCAGCTTCAAGGCGTCATCGGCAACCTGGGTTGTGTTACCATTTTCAGAAAATTGCAGCCACACCGAATTGTACAGGCCTTCGCCCTCAACACCAAGGCGTATATATTTAAGCCCGATTTCCTGCGCTTTCCCCACAAAACCTTTTCCGGGGCCAGCAGCCTTACTTTCCTGGGTAAATTCAACAAACGGATTCGAAGCAGATTCTACATTTCGGACAATAAATCCCTGAAACGGGTCAATGATTCCTTCTGTAACATCCCCAATATTTCCATTCCAGGAAATCCAGTTCGATTGATTCTGATCATAAACCCATACGGTTCCTGTAATGTCATTCTTGTTTAGCCTGTCGAATGAAATCCTGTTTTTAAACGGATTCCCAAGAATATTATATCCATCATCACCTACTCCGGATATGTTGGGAAGATTTACAGTAAGCGGAGCCTGGTTTTCCACTGCATCAAATGCTGCCGTTTTATTCCATGAACCGGTAACTCCATAATCATCATCTGTATACACCATCATTAAAAATCCGCTGCCGGCCGGTATGGGTTCAGTCAAATTTTGAATTGCTTCCCAATCATTACCATTTTCATCCAGGGTGTATACATTTGGAAAACCTCCATCATGGCGTGCTCCGATAATTGCTTTCCCCTGGGTCCATAGACCGTTGCCGCCAAATCCTTCAAAAAACTCACGGTAGGTTTGTCCTGCTACAGGTGATGAGAGCGTGCGCCAGCCGGAATCGGCTGTTAACGTTAAAGTGGCAATATACTGAACGGTTATTGTCGCAATATTTGATGCTAACCCACTTACATCGCTGATTCGGTACTGAACCGGTGTGGGATCACCCACAAAATCAGGATCTGGTGTAAAAGTAACGAATCCTTGCGTATCAGCATCCCATACTCCCTCGCCTGGTACAGTCAGGGTTTGATCGTTATTGGATGCAATGCTTCCATCAGGCAGTTCTCCGGTAAAAACAATCGTTGACGGATCTACGGGTATAGTTTGAACTTCAATTGCCTGTCCATCCCTTGATCCATCAGTATCATTTTCTGATACATTGATAGTTACAGGGTTTCCAGCTTGGTTTCCAAATGATTCATCATCATTTGCCTCTGGTGGTGTTTGAGTGTAAACTTCAATTAACTCCGGCACGACACCCACTTCGGGCACTAAATTTGTTATGGTGTGGTTATCTGTTTCAAACCGCCCTCCTGACACATGCCGAAATATAATTTAATCAAACGAAAGCCCTTCGGATGCAATAAAATGAATATATGCGTACGGTTCACCTGAATTCTGGTCCTGCCCGGGCGGTGCCGGTTTACCATAATAATCACTGGTTTCAAAAGTTTCACCCTTAATTGTGGTTCTTGTAGTATTGTCATTTGGCAGAAATTCCACAATATCACTTGTAACAAGTGTAAACAGTGAAACACCATTACGCCTGACTTCCACCTCATTTCCATTATCCCCGGCAGGCCATGCAAACCCAAAATATCTTGTGGACTCATTTAGTTCCAGTGTTACAACACCGTCTCGCCCAATCGACATGTAATCCTCGGTTCCTGCACCATAATTGTCATCTACCTGTACTTGAGAATTTCCAGCTGTCTGATAATAGATCCCTATAACTGAAACGTATCCGTTTGGTAAAGGCGCCCAGCTTGTATTTAGCGGATTTAATCCGGAAAAGGTTTCCGTTACCGGGTTATATTGCCCACCCAGGTTATACTCCATGATTTCCGGCGGGCTTACATAAACATCAATATTATCAACATCTTGA
>PWOE01000069.1 GCA_003557585.1 Candidatus Nealsoniibacteriota bacterium
GGAAAGAGCGATCTGAGAATCGATATTCAACAGACCACGCAGATTCCAGAAAAGGCCAATGCCATCGCCTCCGCAATGGAAGACGATCTCGAGATAGAAAAACATGTGGTTTTGACAGCGAGATCCTATGTTGTACGCAATGAGGAGGGTCGTGAATCGCGACTGCTGATCGAAACCGGCGATCACTCCATCTTTCCCATTGTGTATTCTGATGGTAGAATGCCCATTGAGCCTTACGAGATTGCGCTTTCGGCCATCAATGCGGAAGACTTAGGTAAGAGTGTGGGTGACAACATAACCATCGTTTATGCTGGTGAGGGGCTTGAACTGACGATCTGTGGAGTCTACTCAGATATCACCAATGGGGGTAAGACAGCCAAGGCCGCGTTCGCAGACGCGGATGAAACCGCAATGTGGAGTGTCATCAGCGCTAATGTGAGGTATAACTCTGAGCTCGAATCCGTGCTTGAGCGGTACTCCAACGCCTTCACTTATGCCAAAGTTACCGGCGTGCGGGAATACGTTCATATGACCTTTGGTTCGACCATCGCCGCCCTAGAAAAGGCATCCGCTGTGGGTGCTTCGGTAGCTTTGTTCCTAGCCTTTTTGATTACACTGCTGTTTGTCAAAATGTTAGTGGCTAAGGATCGCTATTCCATTGGGATCATGAAAGCTATCGGGTACAATAATGCCGACATTGGCTTTCAGTTTGTTTTGCGAACACTATTGGTTTCTATCGTAAGTATCTGCCTGGGGATTGTTCTAACGTTGACACTAGGCGAGCTTTTTGCTGGTCTCATGATTGCATCCTTTGGAGTGACTTCGCTTTCTTTGGAAGTCAATGGTCTTTTCACGTTTATCATTGGCCCTGTCTTGATGCTGATGGTGGTCCACAGAGCAACGATCATTGGCACCAAAAGCACCCAAACCGTGAAAATTACGCAGAGCATAAAGGAGTAGGGCGATGAAGCTAATAAGCGCTAGTCGGATTTTGAAACGATTTGGTGAAGCTGGAGAGCAGCGAGCGGTATTGAACGATATTTCCATCGATATTCATGAGGGCGAGTTCGTCACTGTTATGGGACCCTCAGGTTCTGGGAAGTCGACCTTGATGTACGCTTTAAGCGGGATGGAGAACCTCGATGGCGGTGAAGTGACATTTGAAGGCCATGATGTAGCAGAGCTCAAAGACAACGAGCTTGCCGATCTCCGCAGGAGAAAGATGGGGTTTGTGTTTCAACAACCGACATTTCTCCGAAACTTGAACTTGCTCGACAACATCATTCTGCCAGCGATGCGGGAAAACAAGCTAGAACGAAGCGAGATCGTTAAGCGGGCTGAATTTCTCATGGACTCCGTGGAGATCTCAGAACTTGGAATGCGAGATATCACCCAAGTATCCGGCGGGCAGCTGCAACGGGCCGGTATTTGTCGAGCGTTGATCAACAGTCCGAGAATCGTCTTTGGAGACGAGCCCACAGGCGCGCTCAATTCAGCGTCTTCACAGGAAATCATGAATATCTTTTCCGAGATCAACAAAAAAGGCACCACAATAACCTTAGTAACCCATGATGCTAAGGTGTCTGCTGTGGCGGAGCGCATTTTGTTTCTCAGTGATGGCAAAGTCGTAGATGAAATGAGGCTACCTAAGTACGAGGGCAGAAATTTCGAAACCCGGACCCTGCAGATATCCGAAAGACTGATCGAATTGGGCATTTGAGTTTTAGACCTGGTTCGTCCCTGCAGCCATTCGCTTCAGCAGCACCTAGCGGACCAGGCGTATAGACGTGTTTCAACAGCCAAAATCGGTAGTTCGACTCCGAGAAACGCTGTTAAAGAGCGTTTCGCACTCGGTCGTAAACCCCGTAGTGTTCTCCATGAAACGGGTCTACTAGGGCGGCAAGAGTTGGAGAACTCCAGTGCCCACGTGCGAGCGACTGGGTGGTGAGGGCTGCATCGGCTGCGAACAGGCTGCCCGAACAGTCCGTACTGTGGAGCTGAGCTGCCGATGATCAATACGTCATGCAGAGGGGAATGTCATGCCTAGCAACAGCAACACCTCCGGTAGAATGTATCGGGTCTTGGATACATCGATTGATATTGAAGCCAATCCGCAAAAAGTCTGGGAGAAACTGGTAGATTTCAACGCATGGCAGCGCTGGAATCCGTTCATCCCCAGTGTTGAGGGAAACCTTCGAGTGGGCGAGCAGATGCGTATCGAAGTCATTCCGCCTGGGTTGAAGCCGATGATCTTCAAGCCAGAAGTCTTTGAGGTGAAACCGGAAACGAAGATCGTCTGGGGCGGTAGCTTCCTAGGGTTCGTCTATCGTGGCGATCATGCTTTCTTGCTGGAACCGCTTCCGGGAGGAACAACGCGGTTTCGCCAAATTGAACGCTTCCGGGGTCCGATGGTGCTTTTCATGGGCGGTATGATCAAGAACACAGAGATCGGGTACCAGCAGATGAACCTAGCGTTCAAGCGCCATGTCGAGGGAAACCCGTGACACCCGTCTCCACCCAACTGACGATCCGTTCAAGCCTAGCGGCGACCCGTTGTCCTGCAGGTTATGGCGCCTGTCCGAGTTTGGGATCGACGCATCGTGTGGGTCAAGCACGCACAAAACCCAGCAGCGACAATCGCTGCTGGGTTTTGTGGATCAGCCGCGGATAGCATCCGAGACCAAGCAAT
>PWOE01000112.1 GCA_003557585.1 Candidatus Nealsoniibacteriota bacterium
CTCGTCGGCGTACGGATTCAGGATGGTGGCCACGATATCTCCAGAGCGGAATGGATGAGCCGGGGAGACTACGAGACCCCCTTTGAGATTGCCACGGCGGCCCCGTCAGTCGAGGGGTTATCCATGCGGGCGGATATGCGATGGGGGCCAAGTCGCCCTCCGGTCAATGATGCACCTGATGAGCCACGAGGTTCGGCCAGATCCTGGGGCCGCGCGGGCCCGGGTGCGTACAACACCCGACGGTCGAAACGCGCCCCAGGGCTCCACGCGCCTCCTGCTTCCTCATCCCGGAAACCGCGCAGCGGTTATCCAGGATCTCGGCGGCTGGGGTTGCCCCGACGGGGGAGATCCCGGCTCTTCGCTTCGCTCCGGCCGGGATGACAGTGCAGGGGCTTGTATGCGTCGAGTTGCGCAGAATTGGGGCGACCATGTTCGGTTGGTCTCGGGCTCAGACGGCCTCGGCAGGCAGGCCGGAACGAGCTCGGTGATGAGTAGCTCCTCGGGCTGCGGGAGAGGCAGATTCACGTGCAGGGGGCGCCCATCGGGCCGCCGCGGAGGCACACAACAAGTGCCTGCCGAAGCGATATATCGGGCAAGTATCTGCTTAAACGGCATAGACCCCCGATTCACGGGACCCCGGCGCGTTAACGAGGGGGTAACGGGGTGCCTTCCACGGCGTTCATTCATCACTATTCTTGGGCAGAAGGGAGCCCTCCGGACGACAGGGGTTCTGGCACGGACGGGTCGCCTATGTTCGGCACCGCACGGACCCAGTTCTCGTTCTTCCACTAGATTTTCTCCGTGATCAGGTTCCCGGCGGACAACCCCACTCGCCGCCTGACCGTTCCCGGCGCCCGCCACCCTTGCAGGGCACCGACCCGGTCACCCCGCCCATCGATGGAGAAACAAACCCATGACGCTTGAATACGGAAAGTCCCGACTCCTGGTACCAGCCCTGCTGGCAGCGTCAATCGGCCTGAGTGGCTGCGGTGGTGGCGGTGGTGGCGGCGATGGCGGGGGCGGCGGTGGCAATACGCCTGCCACCGCGATCACGGTGACGCCGGAGGATTTCAACTTCGGGGTCATCACGGAAGGCAACCTGGAACAAACGCGCCCTCGGGAATTCGTCATCAGAAACCAGGGAGCGAGGTCCTACAACATCGCGGATATAGGTCTGCAGTTGAATGACCATGCCGCGTTCGTTCTGGACCGCTCGGGTGGCAACAATCCCTGCGAAGCACGTCCATTTGACCTCGCCCCCGGCGACAGCTGCACAGTCGAGGTCGAATTCAAACCAAGGAGTTTCGCCCCGTTCGTCGCCGCATTGTTCGTGGAGACCGATGACCCCGAAAGCTCCACGGTCGGGGGCACTCTGGCCAAGCTGGCTGGCACCTACGCAGAAATCGATTCGATCAACGTCACCGTCAACCAGATTAATGCCTGCCCGCGCCCTGATGCTATCGCCTATGTGTCCGTCACGGACCAGGCGGGGTTCCCGATTCGAAACCTGCACGACGGACATTTCACGCTTGATGGGCTCACCGTCAGAGACATCCGACAGGTCGGCGGAAACCCCACCGACACCGACCTCGCTCTCAGCATTGTGATGGACTACAGCGGCAGCATCACCGACGACGGTGGTGCAGAAAACATGGAGCTGGGCGCCAAGCGGCTGGTGGATGCGATGAACGACAACGATGAGGCGGACATCATCAAGTATGCCGAGAAGGTCAAGGTCATGACCTCGGCCGGATTCACAGCCGACAAGAATTTCCTGAAGGAGAAGATCGACGAAAGGCCGCCCGAGGAAGAGATCGGCAGAAGCACCGCATTCTATGACGCAACCGTGAAAGCCATTGACCGGATCCAAACGAGCGACAAGCACAGGAAGGCCGTCATCGCCTTGACCGACGGCGAAGATACCTCTTCCGTCGACGCCGAACTGGGGGACGCTATCCGTGAAGCCCTCGGTATAGATGTGCCCGTGTTCACCGTCGGATTCGGCCAATTCCTTCAGGAAGAGGAGCTACAAAAGCTCGCAGCCGAGACGGGCGGCTTGTTCTACCGCCCGGCGGGCGATGCCAACCTCCTGGACGTCTTTGGGTACCTAGCCAGCGTGCTCTTTGAAGATCAATATATAATCTACTTCCAACTTCCTGAAGGTGACGAAAGATCCTCACTCAAGGTCAACGTAGAGTACCTCGACGAGGACAGTGAGAAGCGCGAAGGGGACGGGTCCAAGATCATCCCGGCTTGCTCGTAACCGTATTTGCGTCCTTACCTCGAAGGCCAACCTCGGTAAAAGTCACACCTCTCGTTGCAAAAAGCGACCTAGCCGGTGCTCTCCGTCACCCAGGCCGCGTTCGGACGCGATGGATGGAGCCGCCGGTCCAGGTGCCCCTCCATCGGCCGGCGCGGCCTCATCCCATGGTCGTCACGACGAACGCCCACTTCCAGACCGGGCGCGGGGCGTCTCCGGGAAACGGAAGCCGCATGGGCCGGGACTCGACCCCGCTTGGCGAAAGCGTCATGCTGAGCAACGCAGGATCGGGGAACCTGGGCATCGGCGCGCGTGGACTTTAATCCGCGTCTCTCCAGGGCGCCTTGCGAGGCTCGATCCGACTCGGCCCAGCGAGAATCGCCGGGGCCAGCCATTCGAATAAACCGCGAACGCCGTTGACGATGCCACCTTCGCCCCGACTTGTGCCATTCCCACTTCCCTGGATGCTCAG
>PWOE01000088.1 GCA_003557585.1 Candidatus Nealsoniibacteriota bacterium
TTCTCTTGTGCCTGGGTTAACAGGATAGACCACTGCTTATCTGTATATCCAGGAGCATCAGCACTAGCTAAAGCTTCATAAGCTAACTGCGCCTCATACTTCATCTCTTGTGCTGATAATCCCGCCATTACTTCTTAGTATTTAATTGTGCCTCAATCTTTTGGTAGATAGGATCAGTATTCTCTTTTAAAAACTTAATGTGGTCCAAAAGCTCTCTATAAGAATAATCTGCTCCTTCTCCTGTTACCTCATAGGTAGCAATGCCTTTTCTAACAATCGCTCCTACCTGCATAGCCCTAAAGATCCAGTATTTAAGTTCCAGGTCTTTATCTTCTATGAGTTTGTACATAGTATCTGCATCATTCTCAATGATCTTATTGATCTCTGTAGTGAGGAACTCTTTAGTAGCATCTTGTGGAACAGTCTTCAAAATCTTTTTCTCCATCAAATATGCCCCCAGGAACTCTCTCATCTTCTTTAGTGAAGCTTTAATACTTCCCCAGAATGTCCAGATAGTAGCCTGTTGATCCATCTTCTTAGAGCTCTGCTCTTCTTCAAAGTCTTCAGTTACAAAGGCGAACTTATAAGTAGTTCTGTCAAACCTTTTATCCCAAGACTCTGCAATCTCATTCTGTTGCTTAAGAACCCTAACCCTGAGATTATCCATTGGACTAGATAAATCATATTCTATCCCTTGATTCATCAGTTTGTGATCCTTAGTAATCTTGACATAGAAATTATACCAAAAATTATCTTTCTTTTTAAACACATTCAAATCTTGATCCAGAATGCCTGAGAAATATCTCTGCTCCTCTTCAGACTTAAATGGATTTACCAATTCATTAGTGTTTCTATTAGAAGCCAGACAAAACTGTTTGCTAGCACCTTCCCACATAAAATATCCTGTATGTGAAGGATCTGTAATCATTTTTCCCCCTCTGGGGATGGGTTTTAGGACTACTCTTCTATTTTCTAAGTAACCTTTCTCCAACCCATACTCTTTTGTTAACTCCATAATTCTCTTTTGCCAGTTAATACTTTATTTCTCTTCTCTCTCTCTCTTTTAAAATTAAGGAAGAGGAGGAGTTATCCCCCTCTTCCTAGTAATCAGGTTACCTCATCATTGATGGAAGAATCCGACCTGTACGGAGAGGATTCCTCAGCAAGATACCACCGATGAACTGCTTATAAACAGAGTAACCATCAACGGAACTAGCTGCCATCTGCGGAGATGTAGGTTTATTATAGGGGCTGAATGGGTCCCTCATACCTGGGATATAGCGGAAGAACTCTTCATTGTCTTTCACTGCTACCCTCTGAATGTTAGGTTCACCATTGCTGGTACCAAAGTCCCAAATGTCATAAGCCCTGGAACTCAGAAGACCACCTTCAGGATGATATTGCTTATTCCTGATAGGATCGTCTTTCATAGGATCGAGGATTACATTGAACTCAATACCATTAACAGATACATACTTGGCAATCTGACCTTCGTCCAGGGTCATTCTTCCTGCGCCACCAGACTTCAGGTGATGATCACTTTGGAAGTAGTTAAATCCACTAAGTTTGTCAGAAGCTGCTTTATGGAACTCATAGAGACCATACTCACCAGTTGAAAGTACAAACTTCCTACTGTCTTCTTTTAGTTTACCTACTGATAGCTGCATAGCAAAGTCAGTCAGTGAATCAAGGCTGAAGTTGTTGTAATACATAGTATTACCACCTTCCATTTGCTCATAGAGACCAAATCCTGCCCTGATAGTGTTACCACTTTCACCTTTGTTACCATACTGACCATCAGACAGTTTGTTAGACTTACCATGGAGCAACAGACGGGCTTTATCCCAACGGAATTGCTTCATAAAGTCCCAAGTGAGTTTGTCAATCCACCTGGTTTGAGTTTTACCATCCTGATCAATAAATGCGAATGCAAGAGGATGGTTTTTACCTTTGGTAATCATATTACCAGGAACATCATAATTCTTACGAATAACTGATGTAACGTTCTCCATCATCAGAGGAGCAGCATGGTGTACCCCACTACCTCTCTTAGAGAGTTCGTGTTCTACCAGACCAAATTCTTCTGACCAACGAGTTCCTGCGGCAAGGTCCTCTACTGGTACAAATGCTTCTGCATCACCAGTAACAAGCTCCACACGATACCTCCAACCCTGTCCCATATGGATAGGATCTTCAACTACTCTCAGTTGATAATCATCGGGATTCTCACCAACAATTACTGAAGTAGCTTCAAAGTACCTCTCAGGGAAGAACATATAAAACTGACTTCTTGCTACACCTGCACGAGCACCTCCAGCAATTGCATTTGTACCATCTGTTGAAGCCATAACAAGAGGAATATTTCTCTCATCAGAGCCATGAAGCATCCAACGATAAGCACCTTCCTCATCAAGATAGTGCACTGGGAACTGATCAATGAAACTAACAATATTGTCAGATCCATGATTCACTTCATAGATACGATTAATCACCTTAGAAATGTATTGGGGTTCCATCATCCCAAGCCATCCAAGGTGAGCCTCTCTAGTTAGACCAGACCAATATTTCGGGTCTACGATTTGTAATTTTGAAACTTTCTGCATGGTTTATAAAATTTAAAATGTTTTCTTATACTAGTCCTCTCATAGACTCGATGTTCCTAACTGCTGCGTCATCTTCTCCAGTTCTGTAAGCACCTGCTCTGGTCCTCTCACTGGATTTAGAATCAAA
>PWOE01000022.1 GCA_003557585.1 Candidatus Nealsoniibacteriota bacterium
GGATGTAGATCTGGATCTTCTGAAAGAACTCAACGAACATGGCAGTGTGCGCACCATCAAAGACCGGCGAAATGATTTGTATGATGTGGTTCGAAAAAGCGGTGAATAAGTTGAAAAAAGCAGGCCGGAAACAGGTGCATAAAGATCAGGACATTACCAGCAGCGTTTAGCAACTCTGAAGTGTCTGCAGAACCTCCAGGCGTTGCCGTTAAACGCACCGCCATATGCCGATTCACTTCGTGTTAAAAAAAGTGAACAATAGAGCAGAGAAACGAAAGAATATCAAAAATCAAGTTCCCAATAATAATCCCCTCACTAATGGCAAAATCCTAAAACATTAATCAGTAATACTTTAGGTTTTTTTCCGTGTGTTAAACCCGATCGTTAACAGTTTCATAACATTAAATTAACACACCCATAATAGCCCGTCTTTATCATTCTTTCAGTGAATTATGAAAGAAGCCGTTAGTACAAATTTTAAAGCAAATCTAAGATAAGGACATTATTATGAATTCTATTCGTCTGTTTATAGCAGTTTTATTCCTGGCGTTTTTCGTTGCTGCCTGTGGTGGTAATGGTGATCGAGACAGCCAGGGAATTCCCGGGCAAGGCTCTGATTCCGGAGAAAGAATGGGTATCCTCGGAGCGGGCGCAACATTTCCGGCTCCGTTAATCACAGCCATGGCCGATGATTACCGTGATTTAACCAACCGAAGGGTGACGGTCAATTATCAATCCATTGGATCAGGAGGTGGTGTTCGCCAGTTTATTGAGCAGACCGTGATGTTCGGAATGAGTGAAGCATTTCTCTCTGATGAAGTAATGCAGAATGTTGAAGAGCAAACCGGTGGAAAAGCATTTAATATCCCGATTACGCTGGCTGATGTTGTGCCAACCTATAATCTGCCCGGTATTGAAGAAACGCTTGTTTTTGACGGCCATCTTCTGGTTGATATTTACCTGGGCAACATTACCCGCTGGAATGATTCCAGAATTGCTGAGTTAAATCCCGGTGTTGACCTTCCAAACAGAGCTATCACCGTAGTGCACCGTTCAGACGGTTCAGGAACTACCAATGTTTGGACAAGCTTCCTCACCAGGGTGTCAGATGAGTGGAGAGAACGGGTAGGCTTTGCCACCAGTGTAAACTGGCCGACCGGTATTGGCGGAAACGGGAATGAAGGAGTTGCCGGCGCCGTCATAAATACACCCGGAGCGATTGGTTATAACAGCCTTTCTTACGCCCTTTTGAACGATATGTCTTACGGTTCGGTCATCAACCAATCCGGAAATATTATAGAGCCAAGCTTTGAAGCAACCACTGAAGCAGCAAATATAGAACTGCCGGAAGATACCCGGATTTTGTTTACCAACACACCTGCCGAGTACGGCTATCCGATAGCCGGTTTTGCCTGGATGCTCGTGTACGAAAATCTTGACGGTAATAATGCAATCAATTCCCGAAGAGATGCCGAGGAGCTGGTACGGTTCATCATATATGCAGTAACAGACGCCCAGGAGCTCTCTGAACCTCTGGGATATGCACGAATTTCGGATGCAGCACAACAGAGAAGTTTGGATATGATACGTCAGTTAAAATGGAATGTTGAAGAAATTGGTAGTCAAATACTGGAAGAGCAAGGCTTGTTATAATCGATTAGATGCAGGTTCTGCTTCAAATCATGACACATTCAGAAAAATAATTTAATGTCAGAATCAGAGAATTACTCAGCGTTTGGAAAAGAGGCGCTGAGGGAGCCAATGTCGATAATCTATCGCTGGCTCGGAGATAAAATTTTTACCGTTATTGTTGTCATTTTAGGGTCTGCCATCATCCTGCTTGCTGTGGGGATGGCGTGGGTTCTGTATGGTGAAGGCAGCCTGGCGTTGAGGGAGTTCGGTTTTTTTGAATTTCTGAAAGGCCGAACATGGGACCCAGCCGTACAACTCAAGTTTGGTACCTGGCCGTTTTTGTTCGGAACATTGGTAACCAGCAGTATTGCTCTGCTCATTTCCCTTTTTCCGGCCGTTGCCGTTGCCGTTGTATCGGCAGAATATGCCCCAAAATGGCTGTCCAACATTATTGATAATCTTGTTCAGCTAATCGCTGCCGTACCCAGTGTAGTAATCGGTATCTGGGGCATTTTTGTACTGGCTCCCTGGCTGCGCGATGTGGTTTACATGCCCATTTACCTTTGGGCAGAGACTAATGCGCCGGGCATGATGCCAATTTTGGGAAACCCCATCGGTTACGGTATGGCCACGGCAACTATTGTGCTCTCCATAATGATTATTCCATACACAACCGCATTAACCAAAGATGCCATAGAATCCGTGCCCAGAGAACAAAGGGAGGCAGCAGGTGCTCTGGGGGCTACCCGGTGGGAAGTTATACGGATGTCCGTTTTGCCATATGCACGCGGAGGAATTTTAGCGGGTGCTATTTTATCCCTCGGCCGGGCAATCGGAGAAACGATGGCCGTTGCCATGCTTATTGGCAACAAAAATACTCTGCCGTTTTCAATATTTGGCGCAGGTGCAACCATGCCATCTGTTATTGTAAATGAGTTTCGTGAAGCGGTTGAAAGCCTGCACCTTTCCAGCCTCATGCTGATCGGGTTTTACCTGTTTATCCTTGCACTGATCGTGAATCTGGTTGCCGCGTACATCACCCGAAAATATTCAATAACCGGGGGGAAAGTAGTATGAGAAGCTTAAGACAACGAAA
>PWOE01000045.1 GCA_003557585.1 Candidatus Nealsoniibacteriota bacterium
AAGGAAGAAGCCTTAGATGATGCCGAAGGTAAGACAGAAGAGATCAAGCAAGAAGAGAAGCAAGAAGAGAAGCAAGAGGAGAAAGAAGAAGAGGCCAAAGAAGAAGATAACTCAGAAGGGGTGATCGATTCAGAAGAAAAAGAAGGAGATGTCCCTGAGGAAAAGAAAGAATAGTAAGCTTGACAAAGGTTTTGAAAATATATATCACTAAAACAGAGATGCTGAAGCCCAATTTTAAATGGGTTCGAAAGGTCGAATTATTTCAAATCGGAAAGAAAAATAAACATGACAAAACCAGTTGCTGATCACGAATTTCTTGAATTCATAGTGAAAGCTCTAGTTGACAATCCAGACGATGTTGAGATTGATAGAAAGGTTGATGAGATGGGCGTTTTGCTTTCTCTTAAAGTTAACCCACAAGACATGGGTCAAATAATCGGAAAAGCAGGAAGCACCGCTAAATCAATCAGAAATCTTATCAGGATTATCGGCTTGAAGAATCAGGCCAGAGTCAACTTAAAGATTGAAGAGCCAGCTGGAGGACAAAGACCAGTTGATGCAAGACCAAGAGAAGAGAGTCAAGGCGAAGGTCAGACTGAAGACAGCCCTAAAGAGACCAGCGCTAGCGACTTAGATGAATTAAGCATCTAGATACTCTTAAATAAAAAAAGAAACCGTGCTATACAGAATATAGTGCGGTTTTTGATTATGAGAATAGATATCATTACAATTTTTCCAAATATATTTGACTCTTATATAAAAGAGTCTCTGATAGGTAGGGCGATTAAAAAGAAGCTTGTTACTCTCAATTTTCATGACCTAAGGAGGTGGGCAGATGACGAGAGGGGAACAATTGATGATAGGCCATTTGGTGGCGGTCTTGGTATGGTGCTTAAACCAGAGCCGATAATTAAGGCTGTGAAATCGATTCAAAAAGATGGGATTACAAGCAGAGTTATCGTTTTTACTCCGAGAGGCAAGAAGTTCAATCAAAAGAAAGCTCAATCTTTTTCAGAAGTTGACCAATTAATTATGATTTGTGGCAGATATGAAGGAATTGATGAGAGGATATTAAAGTATCTTGCCGATGAAAAGATATCTCTTGGTAACTATATTCTCATGGGTGGAGAATTACCAGCAATTTTAGTTACAGAAGCAGTTACACGACTTGTTCCCGGAGTGATTGGCAAAGAGAGTTTTATCTCGGAAAGAGCTATATCGAGAAACAAAGAAAAGGAAGGGGTAATGGAGTATCCTCAATACACGAGACCAGAGGTGGTTGATTTAAACAAGATTACAGGTGAGAAATCGAAATGGAAGGTTCCCAAGGATTTAATTTCTGGCGATCATAAAAAGATAGAGTTGTGGCGAAAAAAGAATAGCAGGACGATTTGGAAATAAGTCTTTTTGTGATATAATCAGGTAGATTGTAAAATAATAAATAAAATAATATGGAAAAAACAGTAAAGAACTTGACAGATGCTTTCATAGGTGAAAGCCAAGCGAGAAATCGCTACACCCTTTATGCCAAGATTGCTAAAAAGGAAGGATATGAAAAGATTGCAGAAGTCTTCACTTTAACTGCTGAGCAAGAAAAGGAGCACGCTAAATGGCTTTTGAGAATGATTAATATGATAAAAGAGGATGTTAATGAGGTGATTGTCGAAGCCAAATCTTATCCAAAGATAGGCAGCACAATCGAGAATCTTAAGCTGGCCATTGCAGGAGAAAATCACGAACATACTTCTATGTATCCAGAATATGCCAAGATTGCTGAGGAAGAGGGTTATCAAGAGGTCGCGCAAAGACTAAGATCAATTGCAAAAGCCGAAGAACATCACGAAGAAAGATATAGTAAGGTCTTGAAAGAACTAGAAGCAGGCAAGATATTCAAGAAAGATGAAGATGTTTGGTGGGTCTGTCGAGAATGTGGCTACCATCTCCTAGGTGTAGAGCCTCCAGAATTGTGCCCTTCTTGCGATCACCCAAAAAGTTATTACGAACTAAAATGTGAAAAATACTAAGATGACCCAGAAAGATCAAATCTACAAGTGCGAGATATGCGGTAATGTTGTTCAAGTTATTGAGACAGGCATTGGGGAATTAGTCTGCTGCGAACAACCAATGAAGTTAGTTGAAGAGGAATAAAGATGTCTCAAAAAGAGTCGACAGGACCATTCTATCACTCTTATTCCGCTGAAGAAACATTCAAGGAGCTTTCTTCAAGTGAAAGCGGATTATCACAAAGAGAAGCTGAAAGTCGCTTGCTTGATTTTGGTTTTAATGAGATTGAAGGCAAAGACAAGATTAATCCAGTCTTAATCTTCTTAAAGCAATTTCATAGCGTTTTGATATACATTCTTATAGTCGCCGCTCTTATCGCTTGGTTTTATGGCAAGATGATAGATGTATATGTGATTACAGCGGTCGTCTTTGTTAATGCAATAATGGGCTTTATACAGGAGTATAGAGCTGAGAAAGCGATTGAGGCTTTGAGAGGCATTATTGTTCCTACTGCTCGCGTTTATCGAGATGGCATATTAGAAGAGATAGATGCGAAGAATCTTGTCCCAGGAGATGTCATCTCTTTAGAAGAGGGTGATAGAATTCCGGCAGATGCCAGAATATTTGAGCTTAAAGATTTCAGGACAGTTGAAGCTTCTTTAACTGGAGAATCGACTCCGACAACCAAGAAGAAAGATAAAGTTTCTTTTGATGCAGCGATAGGAGATAGATTCAATATGGTTTGGATGGGGACTTTTGCTGCAGGCGGTCAAGCGAAAGCTATTGTTGTGACAACTGGTAAAAAGACTGCTTTTGGTGAAATTGCAGAAGACTTGAGCAAGATAAAGCCGAAGAAGAGTCATTTTGAGATAAAGATAGATAAGCTAGCTAAAAAGATGGGCTTAATTGCAGTTGCCGGAGCATCTTTAATCTTTGTAGTCGGAATTATCAAGGCGATTGAATTTCAAGAAGTTCTCTTTTTTACTATAGCTTCTTTGGTTTCAGGAATTCCTGAGGGACTGCCAGCTGTTCTGGTTATCGTTTTGGCGATTGGAGCAAACAGAATGACAAAAAGAAATGCGATTATTAGACGTTTAGCAGCAACAGAAACCTTGGGAGTTACTGATCTTATCTCAACCGACAAGACAGGGACACTGACTCAAAACACGATGAACATCAGAGAGATAGTCTTTGCTGATATGAAAAATGTTTCAGTTTCTGGTAGTGGGTGGGAGCCAACAGGTGACTTTTTTCAAGGAGGCTTAAAGATATCTCCCTTAGATAATCCAGCGCTTGCAAAGCTTCTTAATATAGCAGCTATCTGCAACAATGCTAAGCTGGTTAAAGAAAAATCAAAAGATAACAACTACAAGATAATAGGAGATCCAACAGAAGCTTCTTTGGTCGTCTTGGCTCAAAAAGCTGGCTTAATGATTGACACTCTGGGCGAGAAAAAGATAGATGACCTTTCTTTTAGTTCGAAATTTAAGTATCGAGCATCAATTTCATCAATCACTAAAGATAAAGACAGGCACGACTTATATCTTGTTGGAGCTCCAGAAGTAGCTCTTGAAAGATCAAATTATTTTATTTCAGAAGATGGGACAAGAAAGAGATTAGATGAAAAAAAGAGAAAGCAGATAGAAAGCGAGATAAGTAAGCTGACAGATAATGCGATGAGAACAATTGGACTCGCTTATAAGTCTCTAACTGTTAACCATAAAGAGCTATCTGATGAAATTGTTAATAATCTAGTCTTTGTTGGAGCTGTTGGAATGATAGACCCGCCAAGGCCAGAAGCTAGAAGATCGGTTATAAAGGCCCAAAAGGCTGGCATCAGAGTAATAATGACAACGGGGGATCATAAAGGAACTGCTTTAGCGATAGCTAAAGAAGTGGGTATTGTTAAAAACAAAGAAGAGGGGGCATACACTGAAGCAGACTTGTTGAAGATGTCTGATAAAGAATTTAGAAAAGCAGTGCATCAAGTCAATGTCTTTGCTAGGCTGACTCCTAATATGAAGCTTAGAATCGCTCAATCTCTTCAAGAAGATGGTCACGTTGTCGCTATGACTGGAGACGGGGTCAACGATGCTCCAGCACTTAAAAAGGCTGATATAGGAATTGCTATGGGAGTAATAGGAACTGATGTCGCCAGAGAGTCTAGTGAAATAATTCTTGCTGATGATAATTTTGCCTCAATAGTTAACGCCATTGAAGAGGGCAGGACAGTTTTTACCAATACTAGGCAGGCCAGTACTTTTTTGGTAACAACCAATTTTGCGGAACATGCCACATTGATTGGCGCCCTATTTATCTTTGCTCAATTACCACTCTTACCAACACAGATATTATGGCTTAATTTAGTGACAGATGGTGTTTCGGGATTTGCTTTGGCAGCTGAACCTGGGCATGGAGACATCCTCAATGAACCACCCAGAAAAAAGAACGAGAACATTCTTTCCAAAGAGACGCTCCCTTTCCTCTTGTTGATGATGATTGTTATGGCTGGCCTAACGATATCTTTCTTTGCCTATCATCTTTTCATTGATGGAGATATCGATAAGGCTAGAACCGCCGCCTTTACAGTCATGGCATTTACTCAGATATTCAATGCTCTCAATATGAGATCGATGAAAAGATCATTGTTTGAAATAGGCATCTTTTCTAATAAGTATATGATGGTTTCTATTAGCTTAGCGATCTTTTTACAAGTGATAGCGATATATTTTTTAGATGCGATATTTCATTTTGAGTATTTAAGTTTCTATGAATTGATATTAATTTTCGTATCGTCATCTTTAGTTCTGTGGCTGGGAGAACTTTATAAGTTCTTTAAATATAATAAAAACAGAGTAAAATTATTGAAAAATAATTGATTTGTGTTAATATATGGCACCTGCGCGTGGATGGCAGAGTGGTCAAATGCATGTGGCTGTAAACCACACGCCTTCGGGCTACGGGGGTTCGAATCCCTCTCCACGCACATTCTTGCCAACGTAGCTCAGTGGTAGAGCAACTCCATGGTAAGGAGTAGGTCGCCGGTTCAAGTCCGGCCGTTGGCTCAGATAAGCTATATTAAATAAAGTAAACGAGAGATGGCTACAAAAACAAAAAAGAAAGCTTTTGTTAAGATGCAATGCTCTGAATGCAAGAGGATTAATTATTTTGTTAAGAAATCAAAAGGTAACGACCCAGAGAAAAAACTTGACTTAAAGAAGTATTGCAAATGGTGCAGAGCACATATTCCTCACAAAGAAGCAAAGAAATAGAGAAGCTAAGATGGGCCTGTCGGTTAACGGCAAACCACTGGTCTCCAAAACCAGGACTGCAGGTTCGACTCCTGCCAGGCCCGCTTGAAACTTAGCCCTCAACTCCGATGATTGAAACAGAAAAGAATTCAAAGATCTTAAGAAAAAGATCTAAGAAAATAGACGAAGTAACAGACGAGGTTAAAGACCTTGTTTTGAAAATGGAGAAGGTAATGGATCAGGAAGAGGGTATCGGCTTAGCGGCTCCTCAAATTGGAGAACTAAAAAGAATTATCTTGGTCAGGGAAGGCGATCAATCTGATTGCTTTATAAATCCAATAATATTAGAAAAAAGCAAAGAGAAGGATTTGTTGGAAGAAGGATGCCTTAGCTGTCCAGGAATATCTGTTGAAATAGAAAGACCTGTCGAGATAAGAATAAGAGCGACCAATCTTGATGGAGAGGAGTTTGAATCAGAGATAGAGGGCTTGAAAGCCAGAGTTTTTCAACACGAAACAGACCATTTAGATGGTATTTTAATTACAGACTACATTTCTCTTTTATCTAAAATTAAAAAGTTTTTAAGAATCAAATGATTTTTGAAAATCGTCGAGAAGCTGGCATTAAACTATCTCAAGAGCTTGCGAAATACAACGAAGATGCCAACACTTTAGTTGTGGCTATTCCTCGGGGTGGAGTAGAAGTTGCCTTTTATCTTTGCCAGAAATTGAAGTTAAATATGGAGGTTACCTTGGCAAGAAAAATTGGAGCTCCTTTTAATAAAGAATTAGCGATAGCTGCTGTTAATGAGAGAGGTGGTCTTTTTCTTAACAAAGAGATTATTAATAGTCTCGATGTATCTCAGGAATATATAAAAGAAGAATCAGAAAAAGAGAAAAAAGAGATTGAAAAAAGAATTGGTTTGTTTAGAAATAATAGACCTCTAGCGAGTTTCAATAATAGAAAGATTATTATTGTTGATGATGGAATCGCCACAGGAGCGACAATTAAAGCAATTATCAAACTTATTAAAGATGACAGTCCCAAAGAGATAATAGTTGCAGTTCCGGTTGCTGCCCCAGATTCAATAAGAGAGATAGAGAAAGATTGCGACCAAGTGATTTCTCTCTTTTGTCCACCTGATTTTCAAGCAGTCGGAGCCTATTTCAGGGAGTTCAATCAGGTTGAAGACGAACAAGCAATTAACTTAATCAACAAAATCAATGAGAACGAGTAATAGATATATAGTCTTAGTAATTTTTTTATTGATCGTCTTTTCTCTGTTTATTTATAATTTTTACTATTCAAAAGATGATCTTTGCCAAGAAGAAGTCTTTGTCGTTTCAAGGGGAGATAATTTTTTGCAAGTATCTGAAAAATTACATCAAAGAAAATTAATCAAGAGTCCGATATATTTCCAAGCATATCTTCTTATTACAGGTAACCATAGAAATCTTAAGGCAGGAAGTTATTTAATTAATTCATGTTCAAGCATAGCAGAGATATCTCAGAAGATAATTCAAGGCAAAATTGCACAGAAGAGATTTACGATAATTGAAGGTTGGAACACGACTCAAATCGCGGAATATTTAAGCGAACTTGACTTAATCGATTATGATAAATTTGTAAATTTGTCTGGTAATTCTGATAATTTCAAAGAATATTTTGACTTCATTAAAGATATACCAGAAAAAAGCAGCTTAGAGGGTTACCTTTTTCCTGATACATATTTCATACCCTTAGACGCAACAGAGGAAGAGATTATAAAGATTGTCTTGTCTAACTTTGAATTAAAGACCAAAGAGAGAAGAGACGAGTATCAAGGATCCTTTTTTGATATAATTATCGTCGCATCCTTGATTGAAAAAGAGGTTCAAAGTTATCAAGATAAAGGAATCGTTTCCGGAATTATTCAAAAAAGAATGGAGATTGGCATGCCTTTGCAAATAGATGCAACAATATCATATATAACAGGCAAAAGAACAACAAGAATATCAATTAGCGAGACTCAGATCGATTCGCCCTATAACACTTACAGATATAAGGGCCTGCCCATTGGGCCAATCGCTAATCCAGGCATAGAGAGCATTAAAGCAGCTTTAGAGCCGATAGAGAGCGACTACCTTTTTTACCTGTCTAAGCCTGATGGAGAGACAGTCTTCAGTAGAAACTTGGAAGAGCACAATATTGCTAAAAATAGATACTTGAGATAGATAAATGGCTAAAAAAATAATATTTATTATTCCTCAAAAAGATTTTAGGGATGAAGAATACTTTATTAGCAAAGAAGTCCTGGAGTCAAATGGGATAAAAGTTGTGACAGCGAGCAACGAAAGAAAGATAGCTCTTGGTGCAGATGGGGGAGAGGTTCCTGTCGACATTGAAATAAAAGATATAAAAATTGAAGACTACGAAGGATTGATATTTATTGGTGGTCCAGGCTCACTAACTTATTTAAACAATCAGCAATCACACAATTTAGCAATTGAGGCATTCAAGCAAGGCAAGATAGTTGGTGCAATTTGTATCAGTCCGATTATCTTATCAGAAGCAGGGCTTTTAAACGGCAAGAAAGCAACTGCCTGGTCAGATAGCTTGAATAAAGAACCGATAAGACTGCTTCAAGAGTCTGGAGCAGAGTATCTAAAAGAAGATATTGTTGTTGACGGCAAGATAATTACTGCTAATGGCCCAGATAGCGCCAAAGAGTTTGGCCAAGCAATCTATGAGTTGACATTTTCTTAATAAAGATATAAGATAGTGCGTACAACCGTAGACAAGAGGTTTTTCCTTAAGGAAAATTAAATTCCTCTCGAGGTAGATGAAGTTAATATTATTTTACCTCTTCTGCGGATTTCGCAGTTTTTTAATTTAAAAAAATGGCTTTAACAAAAGAAAAGAAAAAAGAAGTAATAGAGAGCTTGAAAGATAGTATTGATAAGCAAAAGATAATGGTCTTTGGGGGCTTTACTGGTTTAAAGGCGAAAGATCTTCTTTCCTTAAGAAGAGATCTTAAGTCTAACTCTTCTAAGATCATAATCGTTAAAAAAACGCTTATGAAGCGTGCTTTTGATGAGAAAAAGATCGAAGTTAATCCAGAAAAATTAGAAGGAGAAGCGGCGATTATCTTTGGCTTTGAGGATCAAGTTACACCAGCTAAAACAGCTTTTGATTTTTCGAAATCAAATTCAGAATTCAAGATTATAGGAGGTATTTTAGATGGCGAATTCAAGGAAGCAGAAGAGATCGTTGCTTTAGCAAAACTTCCTTCAAGAGATCAGATGATTGCTATCTTTGTCGGAACATTGCAGGCTCCAGTTTCTGGTTTTGCCAATGTTTTGCAAGGAAACATTAAAGGTCTTGTTACAGTATTATCAAAAATCAAAAATTAATTAATAATTTATAAAAAGATGACTGAAGAAAAAAAAGAGGAACAGGTAAAAGTTCCTGAGAAATTCAAGAAGATTGTTGAAGAGATTGAGAAAATGTCAGTTCTAGATCTTTCTGAACTGGTAAAGGTTCTAGAAGACAAGTTCGGTGTTTCAGCTTCTGCTCCAATGATGGCAGCTCCAGCTGTAGCAGGTGGAGGCGATGACTCTCCAGCAGCTGAGGAAAAGTCAGTAGTAAACGTAGAGCTTAAGTCAATTGGAGATAAAAAGATTGAGGTTATTAAGGTCGTTAGAGATATAACACAAAAAGGCCTCAAGGAAGCAAAAGAGCTTGTTGATAGCGCTGAAGCCTCTCCTCAAATGATTGCAGAAGAAGTTAAGAAAGAAGATGCCGAAGAGATGAAAAAGAAGTTTGAAGCTGCCGGAGCCCAAGTTGAGTTGAAATAGTTAAATCTCTAAACAGTAAACTTCAAGATTGTTTAAAAGACAGAGTTCTTGACCGTCACTAGAAACAGACAGATGAGTTAAGTTATTAAAAGCGATGCTTTTAATTTGACTCAAGAGATTACCATTCCTGTCGAGAATTATAACTCTTTCATTGGCTGGCTCTAATAAAAATACCTTGTAGATAGATGGAGAAGTGAAGACTTGAGATATCTTTATTGGATGGGGGAATATCGATAAAGAGATTTCATTAACTAGATTACCAGCAGAATATTTAAGAATAGAGTTATTCTTATCTATAATCCAGACTGAGCCATCAACCGACATCGACCTGATGTCGGTTGGTTTCTTTGACTGAGAAGAGAGCCATTTGCTTGGCTCAGAATTATAATCTGTAAATCTTAGTATCTCCTTGCTAGTTGATTCCCAGAAGTATATGCTGGTCCAAAAATTTGAAAAGTAATTGAGATCATAATTAGAACCTATCTTTAAATCGACGAAGTCTTCAATCTCATTCCCCTTTAAGACTAGCAATTTGTTGGGCTTTGAGAAGAAAAAGAGCTTGTTGCTTATTATTTTCGCTGAGCTAACTCCACGATTTCTATCAAGGGGTAAGAGGATCTCTTCTAGCTCTCTGCTTTGAGGATTAAACTTAATTACTTTATTAGAAAAGGGGGTAAAGAAGTATAAGTTATTGTTGTAGTGGGCGATTCTTTGAGGAGTGAATTCCCTTGGATCAAACTTATAGAGTAGATAGGGCCCCTCTATCAAATTAAGCTTGCTGATTTGAGTTAATCTTTCTTCCACTTCTTTTTTGATTTCGACAAACTCTTCTTGCGCAGAGAGACTGAGCCATATTTCGTTGAAAATATCAAAAGCCTCTTTCTCTTTGCCTTGAGAAAGAAGTTCATCGGCTCTACTCATATCCGCTTCTATCTTATCAGAATCAATTTTTATAGTTCGCAAATCATCTCTTTGAAAAAGAAAGAACCCCAATGTTAAGGTAGCCACTAATATAATAAAGAGATGTAGCGCTTTTAAGTATTTCGCGTCTATCTTGAAATTTATTTTAGGCAAAGAAACTTTCATCTCTTTTTTCTTTTTAAAGGTGATCTTTTTCTTTAAACTCTCGATTTTGCTCAAGAAAGGCTTAAATATCTCTTTAAAAGAAAATTCAAGAGCTTCTTGCTTTGAAGGAATTGCCTCCTTCTTTTTTTCGTTGGTCTCTATTGCAAAGAATATACCAGAAGACTTTTTAAGTGATTCCTTGCTTTGGTTTAATTCTTTTTCTATAAAGCTCTCATCTAAGAAATCTTTTTCAACGATTTTTTCCAGGGACTTATTCTTGATAATAATGTCAAAGACATCTTTAGAGATAACAAATATCTTTTCTTTACGATTAATCTTGATTGATGTGATTTGACCAAAGGCCTTGGGCGAATAAAAACCCTTTTTAAGCTCGGCATCTTTGCTATCAATCTTCTTGCTAATGTCAGTTATCTCGCCATTCTTGGCTATCAAAATCTTGATATTGCCAATTTTTGCAATATCAATGAATCTATTGTTATATATTGAGATGATTGCAAAATTGAGATTACCCATCCAGCCAACATTATTTCTCGATATCTGAGAAGAAAGAAATTCGTTTGCTCTTATTAAACCTCTCTTTATTGCATCATCGGTTGATGGATAAAATTCAGAATAATACTCCTCTTTTATTGTCTTGGCTAGATTATTAATGAATTGATTATTTCCTGGAGGGGAATTGAGAAGCTCTCCAACGACATAAAGATAAGCATCTTTGCGAGA
>PWOE01000143.1 GCA_003557585.1 Candidatus Nealsoniibacteriota bacterium
ATTGAATGGGATTATATTGAAGATCCGAGGCATCTCAACCCTGCCGGTTTCAGGGTCTATTTTGATACGGAGGATGAGTTTTCGGAGGATGATTTCTTCTGGGTGCCATACGTTGAGGAGCAGGTTGAATATCAATGTGCCGATATACTGCCGGAAAGACTGGACAGAGGAACTAAACATTACTGGAAGGTGGTTCCGACGACGAATGAACCAAGCCGAATTGAGAATCGAGAATTGAGAATTGAGAATGACAGAAAGAGAACAAATCTGAGTCAATTTGTGAAATCTGACCATAAAAAGGCACGCGGCGATGCGGAGAATGTGCCTGTCTGGTCATTCACTACCGAAGGGCAGACTGACGTTGAGGACAGTATGATATCCTGTCCCTACGTTACAAGGTTAGACGGTAATTATCCTAACCCCTTCAACCCTGTAACAACCATCATTTTCAGCCTTGCTGAGCCCGGAAATGTAACTATCGAAATATACAACCTCAAAGGACAGAAAGTGAAAACAGTTATGAACGAATATATCGATAGAGGTCATCATAAAGTTTTCTGGAACGGCAGAGACGAGAACAATAGAAAAGTCGGCAGCGGTCTCTATCTCTACCGCATGCAGACCCAAGAATATAGCGAAACAAGACGGATGATTCTGTTGAAATGAATCGTTATTGGAACGCTGAATTCAGGGCAGGTCCGTCCGGTTTTAACCGGATGAAATGGATGATTTAAACGATTTAATGTGGTTAGTTTATATGCTTTTAGGGGCACTTGATGAAGAATGATTAAAAATTACCGGCTAAAGCCAGTGATCCGACCGGCTGAAGCCAGTGATCCGGTAGCACAGGTAACTGATAACTGGTAACTGATAACTGATTTTAAACACAGTAAATATCCATAACCTCACCAGCCAAGAACCATTCAACCAAGAACCCCTCAACCAAAAACGAAAAAAGAAGTTGCCTGCGTCTCTCAGCGAAGCTGCGCTTCGACACACAAAAATCAAGCTCAAGGGTTAGTTTACCTCGAAAACAATAAAAGCCCTCCTTTTTTTTTATGTTTTTGCTCCAAAAAAAAGTCATAACTAACTATAGTTCTTGAGGGTAACCATTGGGTTACTCTATAGTCGGCCTCTTCTCATTTTATGGCAAATCGGGGGTCAATTATTTCGATAAGGGATAAAAGGCTTGACGTTAAAAGCGGTTTTATTTTTTTGAACTTTCGACTAAAAAGTTAAAAAGGTAACAGGGATGGACAAGAAAGAAACCATACTAGAAAACGCCTCTGCCATGTTCAGAAAATACGGCTATCAAAAAGCTAAGCTGGATGATATCGCTAATGAATGCGGTATGAACAAGGCCGGGTTGTATTACTATTTCAAGAACAAGGAAGAACTTTTCATGGCAATGCTGAAAAGGGATATAGACTCGGTCAACAACCGTCTTAGGTCTACCCTATCCGGCAGTGCTGCTCCTGCAGCGGCAATCAGGGAGTTTTTGATAATCAGAACAAAATCTTATGTCCTGATGAAAGAATATCTTGATATGTTCATTGGGGGTGTAACTCCACCAAGGCTTCGAGATTCGGCGCGTGCCAGCAAAAACAGGATGATTCAAGAGGAAATAAATCTGGTTGCAGACTATTTGCAAGACCATCATAGCGGTGACGCACTAGCTGAAGCCGATCTTAGAAGTATTGTCTTAATCTTGCTGGGTCTGAGCGATAAAATCGGAACTATGTCGCTGGTTAATGAGCTTAAAGTCGACATTGAAGAAACGTTAGATTTGGCTGTGAGTTTACTGTTAAACCATCTTCCTATAAACTTCAAGGAGTATTCATGAAAAAAATAACGTGCGCTGTCTTCCTGCTGATCATAACCTTATCAGTCTTCGGGCAGACAGTTACTAAAGAGAGAAGCATTGAACTGGCAATAGAGAACAATCTGCAGCTGCGGGCGACTGCTGAGGATGTATCCTTCGCTGAAGCTTATTATCGCGAGGTCAGGTCTTCCCTGCTGCCTCAGATACAGCTTACCGGCGGTTATCAACTGAACCGAACCGAGCTGCGCTCGTCTATGATACCTGAAAGACTGAGTATCAGCGATATGCTCTCGCCGGCAGCGGATGATGATACAAGGATGCTGGCCGGTTTCTTAGAGGAAGGTTTAAATGCCATGCTTCCCGATAAGACTCAAGAGGAAACCACCTTTGCCGCAGGTATCAAATTAGATCAGGTCGTTTATTTAGGCGGCAAACTGATGAGCGGCATCAGAGCGGCCGACAGATACAAAACTTTGGAAGCCAGAAGGTATGAACTGAAGAAAAGAGAGATTGTTTTCACTACGATTGATATGTTTTATCAGGGACTGTTATTGTCCGAACTGCTCGAGATAAACCGGCAGGCTATTGAGATTGCTCAGCGCCATTACGACAGAGTTGCGGACATGTATGAGCAGGGAATGGTCTCGGAGTTTGACCTGATTCGTGCGGAACTGGAATTAGAAAAACTGAGGCCGGAGCTTCGTCGGGCAGAAAACAACTATAATATCTGGCTGGAATCTTTCAGCAAGCATATAGGTGTTGATAAAGACGGCTTAAGCTTGGAAGGGCAAATCGAACTGCCGGACATTCTGTCGAAACCTATTGAGGATGCCGTAGAAACAGGAAAGGACAACCGTCTCGAATTAGGACTGGCTAAAACCATGGAAGAGATGTATGAGATTCA
>PWOE01000133.1 GCA_003557585.1 Candidatus Nealsoniibacteriota bacterium
AAACTTGATGACTAGAAGAGTATGGTAAAATAATCTACAATATGCTACACTATTAAATAATTGACTTTGAAAGGAGATGTTAATCATGCGAATGGTAGACATTATCGAAAAGAAGCGCGATAATCAACCATTATCACGTCGTGAGATTGAGTATTTTATCTCACGCTATGTAGATGATCAGATTCCTGATTATCAAGTCAGCAGTTTATTAATGGCGATATATTTTAATGGCATGAATGACGCTGAAGCCACTGATTTGGCGAAAGCCATTTTAGACAGTGGCGAAACCATTGATTTAAGTGGAATCGACGGAACCATCGTCGATAAACACTCAACCGGCGGTGTCGGCGATAAAACCACCCTTGTTTTAGGACCCCTAGTAGCTTCATGCGGTGCAAAATTCGCTAAGTTATCTGGTCGCGGTCTCGGTCATACCGGCGGAACGCTTGATAAACTCGAAAGTATTAAAAATTTTAACATCAATTTATCGAGTGAAGCATTTGTAAAACAAGTGAATGATATTAATATTGCTGTTGCGGGACAAACCGCTAAATTAACTCCTGCAGATAAAAAGTTATACCAATTGCGAGACGTCACCGGAACGGTGCCAAGCATTCCTTTAATTGCTTCATCTATTATGAGTAAGAAACTCGCCAGTAGCGCCAGTGTGATTGTTTTAGATGTAAAAATTGGTGAAGGTGCCTTCATGAAGACCCTTGAAGATGCACGCGAACTCAGTCGCCTCATGGTTTCTATCGGTAAAAACTTTGATAAAAAAGTTATTGCTTTCATTACTGACATGAGTGAACCGTTAGGCTATGCCGTCGGCAATAAATTAGAAGTATTAGAAGCCATCAGAACCCTTCAAGGTACGGGTCCTGCTGATTTAACCACCTTATCAACCGAAATCGGAAGTTATTTGGTGTATCACGCCGGCCTCACTGAATCTTTAAAAGAAGCGCGCAAACTTATTAGTGAGAAGATTTCTTCTCTTGAAGCAAGCGATAAATTTAAGTCTTTGATTGAATCACAAAACGGTCAATTCCCCGACATCAACGACTACATTCATACCGATACACTCATTGCCGTTAAAAGCGAAACGTCCGGCTATGTTGAAAAGCTCAATGCTCTCGAAATTGGGCTTGCTGCCATGCGTTTAGGTGCCGGACGTGAAACCATGAGCGATAAAATTGATACTGATGTCGGCATTGTACTCAATAAAAAAGTTGCCGATAAAGTTGAAAAAGACGAAGTATTGGCCTATGTATACAACAATAAACAAGACATTACCGATGAAATTAAGACGATATTAAACGCTTTTACGATTACAGATAAAATGGTTGAAAAGAAACCTTTAATACTTGAAGTCATTGAATAAACGCCTGCGGGCGTTTTTCAATAGCAATGAGGAGGCCATCATGATTGATATGATTCATTTCTATAAGGTGAAAGATTTAGAAAATGTTAGAAAGTTTTATGAGGATTTACTTAAGCTACCTCTTTATAAAGACCAAGGCGCTTGCTTAATCTACGACGTTGGCCATGGAAAAATTGGTTTTTGTACACATCATCCTATTGCTTATAATGAAGCCACCTGTATTACTTTTGTGTATGCAAGTCGCAGCGAAGTTGATGCAATGCATACAAGACTAAAACCTCATGTGAACGTGGGAAATCTATCTTATAACGAACGTTTTAAAATTTATCACTTCTTTGCCAAGGACTTTGAAAACTTAACGGTGGAGTTTCAAGTTTTCGAAGATTAAGTTTACACCTTGCAAATCTTGTGATATTTGTTATAATGTATCTGTCATATCAGGGGAGCTTAGAGAACTAGGCTGAGAGTATTCCTGCTACTGGAATAGACCTTACCTGATCTGGATAATGCCAGCGTAGGTTAATTTATTCATGTTTTATCCTCGCGCTGGATAAAACATTTTTTTATGGAGGTTATGATGAAACAAAAATCAATGTTCACCACGAATCAAATGGCAGAAGTAGCCATTTTGATTGCACTTGCCGTCATACTACAACTCGTTACGTTCTTAATGGGGTTTCTAAATATCGGTATCGGCGGAAGTATTAGTATTTCAATGATTCCACTCTTTATCATTATCTATCGCCATCGTTTTTTGATTGGTGCAATGTCAGGCGTCATCTACGGTTTGATTGAGATGTCACTTTATGTAGTGATTGTAGCTGCGCTCGCAGAAACAACCGGTGTATTTATCGCCATCGTCTTTCTTGATTACATTGTCGCTTTTGGTGTGTTAGCCATTGCAACATTCATTTTTAGGCTAAAAATGAAAAGTGCCACTTATTTTGTTTTAGGTGTTATTGTCGGAAGTTTAGCACGCTATAGTGTGCATGTGTTAAGTGGCGTGATTTTATTCCGAGATTGGCTGGCTGTTGAGTACCCAGACCTACCGTATTTGGCCGGGTCAATGTTACTAAATGCTATCTACATGGGACCATCCATTGCGGCAACGGCTTTGCTTGGAGGGTTAATATTTATTCGTATTCGTCCCGTTTTAGCAACTGAGACTGATATTAAGTAATTAGTATAAAAGAAACTTCAACACGAAGTTTCTTTTTTTAACGGCTTTTATGTGCTGTATCAATAAGGTATAATAAACGAGGAGGGATACCATGAAGATAATGTTTGTAGGTTCTGAGGCCACCCCATTTGCTAAGACGGGTGGGTTAGCTGATGTGCTCGGTA
>PWOE01000091.1 GCA_003557585.1 Candidatus Nealsoniibacteriota bacterium
AGAATTTCTTGGAGTTCAGCAAGGTCAGGCATTTTCCTGATGCAGGCCGGGCAGCTTGTTGTCCAGATATTAATCAAAGTCACAGTACTGTTTCGCAGATATGCTGCACCAAGAACTTCTTCCGAAACAATGTCGGTACCGCGAAGCAGGGCGAAATCATGTCCTTCCCGTACAATCATAGGTCCTGTTTCCTGGCTTGGTTCTTCACTGCTTCCCATAGCCGAAATCGGTAAAGCCAAAGACAGAATAGTCAGTGCAGCAGCAAGCATTTTTTTCATAACTGTTCTCCAAAATAATAGGTGTTGGAATATATATTACTAAAAAATTAATGATAAATCTACTTGATCTTTCTTCCATGTTCAGCCGGGTTGTATCCTGAAGGTCCTCGATAGGGGATTCCCCGTGAGAGGATATGCGGTCGGCCCATGTAAGTTATTGCCTGGTGGGGACAAAAATTGTAGCAGCGGACGCAGAGAATGCATGTACCCCGTGTATTTACAGATCCTGTATCATCGAAAGTCAGATTGGAAGCTGGGCATATCTCTATGCATATGCCGCAACGCGTGCATCGTGAAGGGTCTGCTGCGATATCATCGCGGAGGCGTTCATACAATCTGCGGAAGGGTGAGCGCTGCATAAGGCCGAGAAACGTTGATCCATAGGTAAATCCGTGTCTGGTTGGTTTGTTTTCTATGATATGCTCTGCAAAGCGCTGAAAGGATGGAATCCTTTTTTCAACTTTTTTTTGAATTTTCTCAGAGTCATTGGTGAAGGGCAGCCGTATCAGACTAATGCAAATATTATTCGGCATTCTGAAGTGCCTGCTCCATCCGACTTCATATCCAGGAGGAAGAAATTCTGTTGCCGCCCAAGTACCGTCACCCGAAAATATCCATTGAGTACAGAAAAGGAAGACAGGAACAGGGCTCTTTCTGTGCGGAAGGGATAAAAGAAATTCTTTCATAATCAAGGGCAGGTCAGATCCGTATATGGGATATCCGAACCCTATGACGTCAGAAGAAGCAATGGAATGCTCTACCTGATCGGCATTGCATTGTTCAATTGAATAAATTTCTGTGTCCGCTGAACGGATTCTCAATGCCTTTGCAATTTCTTCTGCTGCATACCAGGTATTTCCTGTTCCGGAAAAGTACCAAATGCTTATCTTCATAGGGGTTTCCTTTTTACAAAACTTTTTCTGAACAGAAGAATGCTGGTTGTTTGAGTAAACCCTGTTTCTATAAGAATCTTCTTCATGGGAGCATTCCTGCTGTCGATATCTGCTGCTGCTTCTGCGCATCCCTGTTTTTGGAAGAATTCCAGGGCCTTCACAATAAGTTCAGCACCATACCCTTTCCCCCTGAATTCAGGGACAATGCCAATATAATTGATGACTCCCCTACTGCTCCCATGGACTTGAGGGATCACCAGTCCGACCAGGTTATCTCCCTGGTACGCGAGAAGCCATGCATTCGGAGAATCCTCCATTGAAAGCAGGGTTTCCATATACATTTCAGCTGCTTTTTCTTCTCCATACTGTTGAACTGCTTCGGCATCATCCCGGTCGAGGGTGCCTCTGGTAACCTCCTGAACCGCTTCTGCATATGTTCTGTACCCTGCCTCTTCGAAACTGACGTATCGAAGCCGTTTTCTGCTGATTGGAAGTTTGGCTAAGTCTGCTTCAAACCTGATTTTCTCCTGAACAAGCTGCAAACCGAGGCTGGTAAACAATTTCTCTGCCTCCGGAGGATGCTCATGAGAAAACAGCTGATACTCCACCGATTCGATATTAAACATCTTCATATGATCCAGGCTCCGGTGCAGCAGAATTTCTCCTGAAGAAATATAAGAATCCTGGGGAAGCAGCAGCCCAAATATAAGAAACTCATGTGATGAAGCATGTTTCTTCATATACCCTGCGCGCCCAAGCAGCATGCTGCCGGAAGATAATAGGAAGCACCATTGAGGGTCGGAAATTCCCTGTTTGAAAAGCGGTATCACCCCAGCTTTCAGCCCTGAGGAATCAGGGAAACCGAAGAACTCTTCTATAGTCTCAGTACTGCAGGCAATTACATTCATAGACGCTCCTTGCAGACATACTGCATTCATTATACTCTATGAATGCCGGATAGATATATGCCATCTTTAATACTCAGTCCAGCTGGGACCGACGATATTCTAAGCTGTAACAAATCAACAGAAAAATTTACAGCAGATTTGAAATATTATGTAATTATCTTATTTTATTATATAGAATAACAGGGGTATGCACTTGTCTCCCGCGACGCTATATAAAGCGTGATATAATTTGAATATTATAATTATTTAAAGTTTTATAATACAATATATTAAAAAAAGAATAGCATCGTAATGATATATGAGATAAATGATTATATGAATGAGCAGTACGTACGCTATATGGAGTATGTACGGGAGTCAAGTGCATACCCCTGTAGAATAATTCATATAAGACAAAACATATATCTGTAGTGTGTCAAACCGAAAAGCTGCCCCTCCTGCAGGGAGGGACAGATCATAACTGCTGATCAATTATCATCAGATAATTCCTGAATCAGTCGCCTATCCTGCTCCTCGGTAAGCTGCACAAGTCTATCGGAAAACCTCAGCAGTGATACATTCTCTTTTCTGCTCCTATGCATCCCGCAGAACTTCAGCAGCACATTCCGTTTCACTTCATAC
>PWOE01000029.1 GCA_003557585.1 Candidatus Nealsoniibacteriota bacterium
CAGATCTGGTATCGGGAGGATGCAGACGGGCGTGCCACGGATCCCTACAAACTGCTAGGATCACTGTCCATCGATGGGCAGGAGGTTATGGACAGCGACAATGGCGAGGGTTCCGGCGCTGATCCCATTGCCGGGGGAGGGGAGGCCATGATGGCCTGGGCCCGCATGCAATTTGATGACATCCCCGATGCCGAGCGCGATTCCGTTTTCAACGCACTGCTGAAATACTGCGAACTGGACACGCTGGCCATGGTGATGGTGGTGGAAAGCTGGCGGGCGGAGTTTGGGTAGTTCATATTACCCACAACATAATAATCATCGGAATAGTGTTAATTTTAATTATGGCTTTTCCATTAACTAAGGCTAATTCAGAATTCTTTGGCTTTCTATTCGTATCAATTTCATAAACCTGAAAGTGCGATGAAGACAAGACTTTGCCATTACAGACTTACTATGTGAATATAATAGCAGATAGTCAGACGTTTCTATTCTCTTTATTATAGTACAAATATTTATCGATTACGCTCCTATCTCGTTTCTTGATCTGGTTCAGATCTTCCGTCATGACTGGAATCAGTTCAATTCCAGCTTTAATGTATGCATTATCTGGTGATGTAAATACTCCAACTCTTTGGTGTGGTTGAGCAGCCTTATTCTCATCTGACGTCAAGTAGTGAACTTTCCCATATTTCTCAAGAAATAATGAGACCATTGATTTGCCATTGAGTTCTTCGTTTGAAAGAAGAATTCGTGCGGCAACTTTTCGGGGGTAAACATGCTCTTCACTGAATTTCGGTTTTGCAACGCCACTGTCGGGATGAAATGCTTTTAGAGCAGCAAATGAAATGAATCCTGTCCATGCATCTTGTGGTTTAGGTATGTACCAAATTGCAGCACCAATCATTGTTTCTATATATTCTTTTTGAGTGTCATTTGATTTTGAATAAACGGATCTGATTGATGAAACCACATCAGCGAGTGTAGCACAGCGCTGTTCAATTTTGGCTATACGTTTAAGAGCTTTCTCGGTCATATCTTTTAATAATATTGCTTAATTGTTGATAGTTTGAATAGAACTTTTGTTTTGAACCTTATTATAATGCTGGAAAAGCTAAGCTCGGCATTGAACCAAAGCTAAACTCAGACATATCTGAAAAACCATTTAATATATCTTCTTATCATTTCCATGTATATCGGATCGGATTAGATGGTCCAAAGCGATGTTTATCAGGGACTCGTCTTCCAATATAAAGACTCTTGATCTCGGGTGTCGCTTCTCGTCCAACAAAACCAATTCTACCTGGTATATCTGGATGTCCTGGAAAGTTCTCAGAAGTTGCTTCCATCCACTTTTCAGGTATGAAAGCACCTTTAATTACTCCGCGAACACAAGCTAGAACTACCTCTGTTTTTTTTACACGTCTTAGATCGAGCACCCAAGCAAAGCGTGCTGCCTCATAAAGCTGGTTCTCTAACGCGCTTCTATTGACACTGATCAATAATGCCCTATGCTGTAGTACAGCAGGTTCAGCCAGGTATTTCCGGACAATCTCGATAGCATGCATAGATCCCCTTTCATCACTGTTCTCGCCCCCTACATAGTTTGTGAGCCCCGGATATGCATCTATTAGAGTGGCTTCAACCTCCTTTGCCACACTTTCCTCCATTCCGTGTCGATGAACAATATGCGAAACATTAAGTTCGGCAAGGTGAATTTCCCTGATACGTTTTAACTTGAGACTGGTCACATCATCTGTGTTGCTTAGCTCCTCACGCAAATGAGAGAACAAGCGGTTTCCTTTTCCTCTCCCAACATAGAAAGTTTCTCCGTTACGAGGATCGATAAGTCGATAAACATAATTTTTTAGTTCATTAACCACTTCGGGTGGAAATTTTTCCATTATTGCCTCATGTAATTTTAGGTTGACCAACGCTCTTTCATAATAAACTATACTGGTCTGGCCTCACACTGTAATCGTAAGAATTACAATCGAGTTTTCCGGCTATGTTCTAAATAAAAATGGCGGCATAGGGTACTAGGGGCTAAATAGCGTTTATGCCTGTCCTAACAATCTAAGCCTATAAATAGATCTTTTTAATATTTATGATTTAGAAATTTGCTTGTTTCTAGAGAGTAATCTGATCTCGCATAAACTAGCAATTAATCAAAAAAGCGCCTTGATAGTCAGATGCTTCCGCTAAATTTGGTTATTTTTCTCAGAATAATGTTTTAACTCATCTTGCGCAAGGAAATATGATTCTAGCCGGCGTTTTGTTGCCTTACTCCTCATGATACGGCTCGATACGCGCATAGTGACCGCTCTGCTGGCCATGGACAGCAAGGACGCACCGTACAAGTTAGCGCTGCAGAGGCCTATCGCACAGTGCGTGACCGAGCAGCTTGACCACCAGCGGATCGAAGTAAATCCGTTCGACTGGGAGGAAGGGTAAAGGGCTCCGGCAACATGCCCAATTGTCAAATCTCAGCTAAGCTTAACTGCAGATCCGCAGTTTTACAGGTGCGCAAATATTCAAGGTTGTGCCGGTCATTGAACAGGGCTTCCACCTCATCGATCAAACCCTTGACATCTTCTGCAACCAGTATCCGCCTTGCACCCTCATCAATGAGTTTTTTGTTTCCGGAAAATTTTGGATGTGCCGATTCATTGGGCTTGTCGGTCGTCAGGCAGGCCAGGA
>PWOE01000093.1 GCA_003557585.1 Candidatus Nealsoniibacteriota bacterium
GGATGCTTACGCATGTAGAGGACAAATCCCCCTCCACGTAACTCTTCCAGAAGCTCTTTAGTTGCAGGAATTTCCTCGAACTGACCTGCAGCAACAAAACCTGTTCCGGGGATCTTTGCCGACACAATGCAAATAACAAGAAATAATCCCAATTGTCCCATTATTTCTCTTTCGAATAGGTGGTTCTATACAAAAAAAATAATTTCCGCTCAACTATTTTTTAAATAGATATTTTTAGAGGTCACCTAGATATTATTTCTCCATATTTATAAGGAGGAATAATGGCACGTCGATTTTATAACAAGACAGAGATGTATTTACTTGTTGATAAATATTTGTCCCGTACAAGTACACTGAAAGATTTCTGTGAAGAGAATTCTATTTCCAAATCAACATTTGGCTACTGGCTTTGTAAATACAATCGGGAGCAAAAAGTAAAGCCCGGAAAATTTCTTAGAGTTTCACCTGCCCCATTTCAAACGACCGATGTAACAGTAATTCTTCCCAACGGAATACGAATATCCGGAGCTGGTAATGTTTTGACATCAACGGTTGCCGATATTTACCGCAACACACTATGATTGGAATATCTCCCTCAACCCCGATATATCTGTATTCATCTCCGACAGATATGCGAAAGTCATTCGATGGTCTTTGCGGCCTTGTAATAAACTTCATGGGTAAAAGGCCGGAGAATGGTAATCTGTTTGTATTTGTGAACCGTCAGCGTAATCGTATGAAGATACTGTTTTGGGATCGCCATGGATTCTGGTTATTTTATAAACGGCTTGAGTCTGGTCGTTTTCAATTGCCAGCAGCTCAGAATGGCATCAGTGACATATCTATAAGTTACGAACAGCTTCTTATGATTATAGAGGGGATTGATTTTTCTTCGATAAAAAGAAAGAAACGGTTTCGAAAAAAAGTTGCATAAATTATTTTTCTTATATGTCAACGATAACGATTTCCACAGAAGAATACAACACCCTTAAAGCCCAGATCACCTCCCTTACCCAGCAGCTTGACTGGATGAAGCGGCAACTGTTCGGGAGCAAGTCTGAGCGATTTGTTAATCCCGAAGGTCAGATGCAGCTTGATCTTGGAATTACCCCGGTTGAAGTTGAGACAAAAAACGAGCACATAGAGTACGACCGTGAAAAGCTAACCGTAAAAGAGAAGAAGGAAGGTCACAGCAGAGGCCAGATGCCCACACACCTTCCGTTTGTTGATGAAGTAATTATTCCAGAAGGTATAGATCCTGAAGTAGACCGCGAAATCGGGCGAGATATTACCTGGGAGGTTGACTATGAACCTGGAAAATGTTTTGTAAGACGGTTTATCAGACCAAAGTATGCCGATAAGAAAGAAAACACCATTGTAATCGCAGATCTTCCTGCCCGCCCGGTTGACAGAGGAAACTTCGGTCCGGGTATTATGGCAAGTGTCACCAACGACAAATACCTGTACCATCTTCCTCTGTATCGCCAGTCTGAGAGGTTTCTGCGTGAATCACATCTTAAAATTGCAGAATCAACGCTTTGTGATATTGTAAAAAATACCTTCCTATGGATAGATCCTGTTTTTTATAAAATGAAGCATGATGTCTTTGCACATGCTACATATATACTTGCAGACGAAACACATATCAGGGTTTTGCTGAAACAGAAAAAGGGGAAGGCTCACAAAGGATACTACTGGGTCTATTATGATCCCTTACGAAAAATTGTTCTGTTTGATTATTATCATGGTCGTGGAAGAGGTGGCCCTAATGAGTTTTTGAAAAGCTACAAAAACGGGATTATCCAGATAGATGGGTATGTCGGATATAATGAGGTGATCAAGGAGAACGGGCTTACCCGTGCGGCCTGTATGGCACATGTAAGGAGAAAGTTCGAAGAAGCTCTCAGCTATAACAAAGCCGATGCTGAATATGCTCTTTCCGCTATTGGGAATTGGTTTAAAATAGAGAGAAAAGCGAAAGAACAGGACCTTGGCTATAGCGAAAGGCTTGAACTTAGAAATAAGAATAATCTTAGTGAAGACTTTAAAGATTTCAAGGAATGGATGCTGAAATATTCTGCAGATGCACTGCCAAGTGACAGTGTCAGGGAGGCCTGTAAATATGCGCTTGGTCAATGGGATTATTTTGATGCATATCTGACCGATGGCAGGGTTGAACTCTCCAATAATAAAGTTGAGAATGCAATAAGACCGGTTGCTCTAGGGCGAAAGAATTTTATGTTCAAAGGCTCGGAAGATGCTGCTCAGCGAGGAGCTGTAATTTATTCTATAATTACTACTGCAAAACTCCACGGACTTGACCCCCGGGAATACATCAAGCATCTCCTAGAAAAACTTCCGGGAGAAAAAGCCTCGAATATTGAAAAATATCTACCCTGGGCACAAGAGGTCGCAGATAACATCGGTAAAATCTCGAAAGAACCACAATAATTAAGGGGTATACGCTTCGGTAGGGGTAGTTTACCGGATGCTTACCTCTTACTGTATTGTAACGGTTAGGCGGGCTTCATAAAAAATGCCCTGTCGTTTGAGCCGCTGGTTGATTTGAATTAAATATGTTTCGGGATATTTTTAAGAAGTAGGGGGTTATATGGAAGATTTTTTTGAGGATAATCCGGAATCCGATATCGGAAGATTATACTGGAATATTGACGATATGGTTGATGATTGTTCAA
>PWOE01000117.1 GCA_003557585.1 Candidatus Nealsoniibacteriota bacterium
TATCGCAAGCTTTGCCGGCATCTCTATAGTTTTGACCCCGAAGCTGCCATAGATTATGTTAATGCTTACCGTGAGCGGTGGGATGAGGAAGGGAAACGATTTGGTAATAATAAAAAAGAGGAGTTATGAAGAGAGATCACCCCGGACACGCACAAGATGAAAGACGGGGACTTCAAGACGGCGTATGCGCAGGTGAGTAGGGCGAGGGGGTTGTTGGGATTTTTGGGAAAGGGGAATTAAGAATTTGTTTATTTGTCGGGTGTCAAATCCAACTAGTTTGTTTGTTATCATGTTGACAAGCTGTAGTTTAAGTATATCTTATGTTGAGAAATGATATAAAATCAAAAAAATAGGCCTATTTTTAGAGCTTAGTATCGTGACCTCATGAACATTATTGTAACTGCAAAACTGTAGGGAAATGGAATTAAGAAAACCTAGCTTGCGTAAAAGATCAGCAAAAAGTATAATGTTGTGAATGGTTAGGTGCAGAACAGATCCCAGCCCATGCTGGAAGTTCTAAACGAAATTGCATGCATTATAAATGCGAAAAGTATTTTACTAACTGCTTATATCAAGACAATACAATCTAAAAAAAACAACACGAAGAAACTTTAAATATTAGGCGATGATACCCAACAATATAACTAAAGATCATATTAAGCGAGCCATTTCAGAAGTTAAAACAAGTGAAATACCAGCAGCACGAAAAGAAAAACATTATCAATTGATGTATGAAGGTAGTGCCTTCCCTCCAAAATTTATCATTAGCATAGCAAATAAATATGCTAATGGTAGCGAGCTATTAAGTCCTGAATTCAATGCTGTTGAGGCAAAGAGCTTTTTGCTGAAATTGGGGTTTGAAGTAACTGACAAGCGTCTTCCAGGGAATGAATCCACACAAAAGTTTTGGATTGAAAAGACCTTAGTAAATAATAGACCTAGCAGGATTAAGGGCTCTCGTGCACTAGGTAAGGCACTTTGGTCCCCACAAAAAGATAAAAGAGGGGCAGATATATACAAAAACATGAGAGAAGTCAACGAGGGTGATATTGTGCTTCACCTTGTCGACAACTTTGAGTTTTCAGGCGTTTCTTTAGTGCAAAACAACGCAACTAGTGCAAATGGTTTAGTTGGCACTGAGTGGGAGGGACCTGCATATTTGATTGAACTGAAAAATTATACTGAGCTGAGTCCAAAAATAAACAGAAATGACTTATTGAATTTTAAACACAAGGAACTACTTGAATCCATAAGAGAAAAATCAGAAGTGTTTTATAACACAAATCTTGATTTAAGACAAGGAGCATATCTCACACCATGCCCAGTTGAACTGCTTTGGCTGATAAACAAGATTTACAAAGAAAAATCCAACGAAAATATACCTCACATTAAATCACCAACTAAGTTGAAAGAACAAAAGAAAGACAAAGGGCTGTTTGACAAAAGGTCATTCGAAAACAACTTGTCAAACACAGGCTTAGTCTACTCAAAACGCCTTACAAAGAGTTTTGTTGCCTCTCTCCTCACCAAGCCCTTCGTAATTCTCACAGGACTTTCCGGATCTGGTAAAACCAAACTGGCACAGGCTTTTGTACAGTGGATCTGTGCTTCCGAAAATCAGTATAAAATAATCCCCGTTGGCGCCGATTGGACAAACCGCGAACCCCTGCTGGGATATCCAAATGGTTTGGAGGATGATAAATACGTTTTGCCTGATAGTGGCGCGCTTCAACTGGTTATGGAAGCATCAAAACCTGAGAATAGCGACAACCCCTATTTTATGATTCTGGATGAAATGAACCTGAGCCACGTGGAGTATTACTTTGCCGACTTTCTCAGCATTATGGAATCCCGCGACAAGATTAAACTGTACTCAGGAAACAAACGTAAGTATTCAGTGGAAGAAGATTTAGATCAGGAAATTGGCTGGCCGGAGAATTTATTCATTATCGGTACTGTAAATATTGATGAAACCACCTATATGTTCAGCCCAAAGGTGCTGGACAGGGCCAATGTGATTGAATTCCGGATTGAACCTTCAGAGATGAAAGGTTTTTTAGAGAAAAACAACCACCTCGACATGAATGAACTGTTTATTGAGGGAGATAAAGACAATGGTGGTCTGGGACAGCATATGGCGGCAGACTTTCTGCGCCTCGCAAATAAACAAGATGTTGAACAGGCTGCCGACCTGGAAGTCCTCAATAGCTTCTTCAAAGAACTTCAGGATGTTGGTGCAGAATTCGGATACCGGAGTGCTGGCGAAATAAGGCGACTCATTCATCAGTTGGGTATTTTAGATAATGAAATGGAGGATGAAGATAAAGTTGACATTGCGATTATGCAGAAGTTACTCCCCAAGCTTCACGGATCAAGAAAAAAGCTCGTTGGGCCGCTTGAAACCCTCGCTGGTTTATGTCTTAAGAAAATGACGGATGCCGATAAAGAAATATCAGCCAGAGAAGCATACAGGCAATATGATGAAAGCAAAAACAAGAATGGTGACTGGGAAGTCATTTATCCGATATCTTTTGCAAAAATTAAGCGGATGATCAAAAATGCCATTGACAATGGCTTTACAAGCTATGCAGAAGCCTGATGCGTTATGCTACACACCCGAACAGAGATATCCATACCGCTTAAGAACCTGCCCCTGGTGAGTTTGTGCATATATGGCAACAAAAAAGATA
>PWOE01000036.1 GCA_003557585.1 Candidatus Nealsoniibacteriota bacterium
ACTCACTGGATGATATTGATGAAACTACGAGGCGTTCGCTTTTCAGGGCAATCGAAGGCAGGGGAGCTTTCCGGCGGTTTAAAGACATTATTTATGAATTTGGCATTCAGGATAAATGGTATGAGTATCACGGCCGTGAGGAGAGAAAAGAGGTTCTGGACTGGCTGTTTTCACTTGATTTGATTGGCGAAGAGGATATTTCGAAGGGAATGCAGCTTTACCAGGACAGCATCGCCAGGCGGAAAAAAAGAGAACAGAATTTGATGAATATGAAAGAGGGGGTGAAGGTTTTGTGCAGTGACAATCACGGGCATTCAGACAAGCTGACACCGGGTAAAGCGTATGATGTTCTGGATGAAAGGCCCGATGATTTACTTGTCAGAATAAAAGACGACCGCGGTAAAATTTGCTGGCTGCCTAAAAGCCATTTTGAACTTCTCTGAGAAAACGGATTAATCGGTCAAGCTAAATCAGGGGTAGACACACCTTGAACCCTGAACCCAGACTCTGGCAGGAGCCCCGTCAGGTTTGCCTGGGCACTCTGCCAGGTCCTCAGTTCTGTCATGCACCATGCACATTGTTCCCTGAACCTTGCCCAGCCCTACTTCTTGCCCTTTTCCTCAATCAGCCGGACAGCATCACCCATAGATACTTTCTCGGGATCGGTTCCTTTAGGCAGCGAAATGTTCTTTCGTCCGTATTTAATGTAGGGCCCGTACCGTCCGGTCATCACTTTAACGGGCTGATCGGTTTCGGGGTGTTTGCCCAGATCCTGAATGGCCGAGCTGCCTCGCTTCCCCTTATTTTTTTCTTTGAGAAGTTCAACAGCGCGGTCTAAACCGATTTCCAACACATGATCAGTTTTTTTTAGGGATTTAAATGTGCCGTCATGTAATACAAACGGACCGTAACGGCCAACTCCTGCTTTCACCACCTTTCCTGTTTCAGGATGTTCGCCCAGTGTTCGGGGCAGTTCCAGAAGACGAAGTGCGGTTTCGAGATCAACATCGGCAGGTTTCATGCCTTTAAGCAAAGATACTCTTTTCGGCTTTTTATTCTCTTCGGTAACCTCGCCAAGCTGCACATACGGCCCAAAACGTCCATTTAATACATAAACAGGCTTGCCGGTTTCAGGATGTTTGCCAAGAGAAGTAGGCCCGTCTTGTTCTGCTTTAAGAAGCTCCTCAATCTTTTCAACGGATAGTTCACCTACGTCAAGATCTTCAGGCAGGGAGGTGGTGATTTCTTCCCCGTTATTTTTGGTTTTTACATAGGGCCCGAACCGGCCAACATGAACCTGTGTACCGTTCAGCCCTTCAATAGGAAGTTTTAGTACTTTTGCTTTTTGGGGGTCGATTTTATCTTCCTGTTCATCGACCTGTTTTTTGAGTCCTTTGTCTCCTTTGTAGTAGTTGTCAAGGTAGGTGACGGGATCGTACGTTCCGTTGGCAATTTCATCCAGTTTGTCCTCAAGTTCAGATGTAAACTCACTGTCAACAAGGTGCGGAAAATGTTCTTCCAGCAGTTCTGTAACGGCAAATGCTGTGTAGGAGGGAACTAGTGTTTTTCCGTCGCTTTTGGCATAACCGCGATCCTGAATAGTACTGATGATCGAAGCGTACGTACTGGGTCTGCCCACTCCCCGTTTTTCAAGTTCTTTTACCAGCGTTGCTTCGGTAAACCGGGCAGGAGGTTTGGTTTCGTGTGAGATCGATTCCAGTTCGTGCATCTCAACCGGCTCACCCTCTTTCATTTCGGGCAGGAAAATTTCCTGGTTTTCGAGTGATGCTTCGGGGTCGTCGCTGCCTTCAACATAGGCGCGGAAAAACCCGGGGAAGAGAATTTTTTTACCACTGGTTTTGAAATCGGCCTGTGTACCGTCTTTTTCGGCGGTGATGGTCACATTGGTAAACTCCAGTTGGGCCTCGGCCATTTGGGTGGCAATGGTACGTTTCCAGATCAAATCGTAAACTTTAAAATTGCGACCGCTCAATCCGGATTTTTCGGGATGCACAAAACTTGAACCTGCCGGCCGAATGGCCTCATGCGCTTCCTGCGCACCTTTCGATTTTCCATAATTCCGCACCCGATCAAACAGATACTCTTTTCCGTATTGTTTTTCCACTTCGTTGCGTGCAGCATTAATTGCCTGTCCGGACAGGTTGGCCGAATCGGTTCGCATGTAGGTGATGAGTCCATTTTCGTACAGTTTTTGGGAAATGCTCATGGTGTCTCGGGCCGAAAAGCCAAACTTACGGTTGGCCTCCTGCTGCAAAGTGGAAGTAATAAATGCCGGCGCTGGATTCCTTTTTTGATTTCGTACTTCAATGTTCGATACTTTCCACTCGGCTTTGTTCAGCAGATCCCGAAGTTCACCGGCTTTTTCCGCATCAAGCAGTACAACACTGTCCGGTTTTTTTAGTTTGCCGGTATTTTCATCGAAGTCTTTACCGCTGGCAAGGCGCTTGTCGTTCAGATGAGACAGGTCGGCATTGAACCTGTTCTTGTCGTTCTCTTTTGAAAGAAGTGCTTTCAGGTCATAATATGTCGCACTTCTGAACTTCATCCGTTCGCGCTCTCGCTCCACCAGAAAACGCACGGCCACCGACTGTACCCTTCCGGCAGAAAGTCCCGGTGCAATTTTTTTCCAAAGCAGCGGGGAGATGGTGTAACCGGCAAGGCGGTCAAC
>PWOE01000108.1 GCA_003557585.1 Candidatus Nealsoniibacteriota bacterium
AGGTGGCCGTCTACAGTGAGTCATTCGGAGGGCCGTCGTTCATGCCGGAGGAGCAGATTCAGTTTATCAGGGAGTGGGAAGTGGAGAAGTACCGCGCCCGGGTCAGCGAATCGGACTTGTCCTGAACTGTTAGCGGTGTAAAATCAGCAGTGGAGCAAGCTGCTGGTAACACAGACAAGACACCCTCCACCAACTCTGTATTACCACCCCCGAGATCATAGGGTAAAGGGTTTTTTTATGGTTTGAGAGTAGCCTCAGGAAATAAGTTGAATAAGTAGCTTAAACTTTCACTGACCCATCGGTCCGGATCTTCTACAAATTGTCCAGGTTCCCCCATCTCTATCCCAAATACTGGGATTTCACCGATTTTCTTACAGTTTTCTTCGATGCCCAATTCCAGAATTTTTTCTACATATGCTCTAAAATCAGCTTCCCCGCTTCCAATAATGCTGTTTGTGTGCTCAAAAGTGTTTGTCTCACTTATATGAGCATGAATTATTTTATCCCTGCACTTTTCCAGTGTCACGGGGGCCTCTCTTGTTATGCAGAGGTGTCCAATATCAATATTGGGGTACACATTCGGCATATTCACATCCTCAATAATCTTTACCATCTTCACCAAATTGTTTACTACAAAATAGACATGTGGATCAAGTTCAAGCTCAATGATCAAATTCTTATCGGAGCACCATTGAGCAAATTCATTAATCTGCTGTACTGCATACATCCATGATTGTTCATATGGAATAGAGGGATCTGTAACTCCACAGCCCCAGCAGATTAGAAGTTGTTTCCCTCCAAGTTCAAGCTGAAATTCAGCGCAATTTTTCATATAGTCCATAGTAGAACTGCGGAGTTTTGGGTCAGGAGAGGCTATGTTTTCTGTTTTTGCAAGTAGTAATTGTGAAGAAACCAGTCCATTGTCATGAAATAAATTGAAAATATCTGATTTTTCAGCCTTTGTCAGTTTCATTGGGTTGGCTTGTATGTATGCAGCAAGATCAATGTAGGTGAATCCGAATTTAACGGCCTTTTTTAATGTTTCAATTGCAGAAACTTCTGCAACTTCATAAATGAACGTGTTAAGTGCAAGACGCATATCTATACCTCTTTCTCTTTTTATTAAAAAATATAAAAAATCATCGTTTTAATTGTAAATGAAAAAAAAAGAAAAACAAGAGTAGGAAATAAAAAAATAAAAAAATATTCTTCAGTGTGACGAAAGATCATTTCTTGAGTGCAGGACGATTGCACCTATTCAGAAAAATTCCCAAAATTTCGGGCATCAGGCAGCTCTAAGTTGCATCCATCTTTTTCTTCACCGAAAAAAATATCAATATCATCCCTTAGCTCCCTGTATAATGTGCATACCTTGGCGAAAATTTGGATATGAGGGGGTGCTTGGGATGCGCAAGATCAGTCTGATGATGGACTAGGAAGCCTTCATTCAGAAGAATATCACGTACACGGGAGCTGTCTACAGAGGCTTTACCATTCCGCTCCCGAAAATCTTGAACACCAAATAGCAACAAAATGTCTCGTAACATGTTATACATAAATAGATTATAAGCTATTTCAAAAAAAAAGCGTTGTAACTATATCTTTTTGAGGCAGGTTTGGCTTGTTCAGGCCTTGATCTGGAAAAATCGTGGTGGCGTATCTACTTGTAATGTATTGAATATTTCCTTGCCTTGCGGCGTCAGCGGATTGCTCTGATGCACCGTTCCCTCAGGCAATTTGAAGCTCCCCAGCTGGATTTGTGCAAAAAGTTTTTTCATCTGGAACCAGGTTTTTCCGGTTTCATTTTCAGCAATTCTGATCATCAGCATCGCCAGCCAGCACAGCAGCACATGGGATTTGATCCGGTCCTCACGCCGATGATACACCGGACGAATGTCAATCAGGTGCTTCATATCACGGAATACCCGTTCAACGGATGCTAATTGTTTGTACCCCAGCACTACATCCTCTGCTGACAAGTTCTCGTCAGAGGTGCTGATCAGGTATTTCCCGTCAAACAGCGCTTCCTGCTTAATCTTTTCCTGATCAAGCCGCAGTTTTCCTGTCTTCGTCTGGCGAATATATCGACCGAAGACGTGGTGGCTTCTCAGCGCACAGGCTCGTTTCGTATGCAATTCTCCTTCAGTTTTGGACAGCTCAGCAAGCCGGCGCTCAATCTCCTGAATAATATCAGCTCGCTTTGCCGCATCACGCTTAGCTTCTTTGCTGTTTTTCACCACGACGAACCGTCGTCTTGTCGTGCTCTCAGGGTCCAGAATGACTTCCTTGATTTCCAGCTCCTCATTGAGCTTCCGGAATTTCCCTTTCTGCTTCAGGGCCTGCTGGGCTTCACCCTTGGCTCCTACCCGCAGCTTCTCACCGATGATGTAGTGGTCTCCTGCGCCCTGGAAGATCCGTCGGTTTTTCGCTGAATTGAAACCGGTATCCTCCACGTAGATCGTTCTGCCAAGCTCCCATTGGTTGAGATCTTCCTTGATCTCTTTCACAATTGCCTGATCTGAGGTGTTTCCCGGCCAGGACCAGTAGCGCACCGGGATGCCCTCACGGGTGACGGCAAAACAGATGACCACCTGGGCAAGTTCGGGATGATTGTCTTTTCCATGACCGCTGCGCTTGCGGTATCCCTGGACTTCGTAATCCTGTTCGTGTTCATC
>PWOE01000020.1 GCA_003557585.1 Candidatus Nealsoniibacteriota bacterium
CGATGCCGGCAGCTCCGTTACCGATGCCGAATTCTCCGAAAAGGTCAAGGCCTATGGAATTGCCGTCTATTCTGTTGCCTGTAGTTTCGGTTCCCGAAAGAAACAGCCCGGCATTGGCATTACCACTGATGATATTGTTGTTGATTTCGTTCTCTGGCGCGTTGAAGAGGAAGACGCCGTGATTGCCGTTTGCCAAAGCTGCATCTCCGGCATTGTTCACACCAATATGATTTCCCTCTACAATGTTTTTAGTCGCATCACTGCCCTGCAGGTAGATGCCGAAGCGGGTGTTGCCGCTGATCACATTGCGCTCCTGTGGAGTGGTTCCCCCAATGTTATTATCTGAAGAACTGATAAATATGCCGTCCTGCGTATTCGGCACAGCAAAGTCGCCGGTTGGTGACGTTCCAATCCAATTGTTCCTGAGACGTAATCCGCTACCAGACAGCATGTATATCCCGGTTTCATTACCTGAAATGACATTCTGCGGATGAGCTGGACTTCCAATATCCGTTTCCCCGAAATGATTGAAAACCAGAATGCCAAACTGATTACCTAAAGCAGAACCGTTGATGTTCAGGCCAATGTGATTTCCGGCGATGAGGTTGTTCAAAGACGGTTCGGCTTCGGAATCCTGTATGTAGATTCCCTCAGACCCGTTTCCTGCAATGATATTCCGGTGTGACGCTGTGGAGCCGCCGATAATGTTGTCATTGGTATTGAACATCAGGAAAACACCTGCCCTCATGTTGGGTATGGCTTCCGTTCCGGACGCGTTCGTGCCGATCAGATTGCCTGACACCTGGTTGAAAGAAGATGCAACGTTACCAAAATCGGAGAGAAGTCCGATAATGATCACCCCGCTGCCGCCGGATCCGTTCACCATAGCAGCACCACTGATCACATTACCGGCTCCCTCGTCATTTCCACCGATCATATTGCTGTTACTGCCGGTAATCTGAACATTGAAACGGTTGCCGCGAGCCTGCGTACCCGTGGGATCGGTGCCGATGTAGTTGCCCTCAACCCGGTTGTTATTGGCCGTGTTGAACATGTGGATACCGGTAGTATTGCCTGATATCACATTGCGCCGGGCTGCCGTGCGGCCTCCGATAAGATTGTTCGATGCACCAAACAGATATAATCCGGCACCGGTATTGCCCTTTGCCGTTCCATCGGGAAGCAGTCCCAGAAAATTGCCCTCAATTGTACAGTTCTCACTTACTATCCGGATAGCATCACCATCCCAGCCGACAATGGACAGTCCGCGGACGATGCTGCCCCCGGCATTGTTGCCCAGAATAAGTGCGGAAAAACTGCCTGACGAGGACTCGCTCCCGTCCAGAACGATGACCGGAGAGCCCTGACTGTAGCCCGTCTGGGTGGTAGCATCCAACACAACAGGACTTTCAATTGCCGGTAACATGGAAGATGGCAGAATCACATGCGGTCCGTTTCCCGGAATATTAAAGGATATCCGGTCCCGCGACTGAGCATTGCTGTTGACCTGGTTGATCGCCCACAAAAATGAGCCATCGCCGCTGTTGGCCGTGTTGGTTACTACGTAATCATTTACAAACGAATCATCAGGTTCATCCGCAATTACTTCACTGTAACTGATATCGATCGAACCGCTGTCACCGGTGGCAGATAATCCGGAGGATACTGTTGGATCCTGATCTGCAGAAACTGGATGTCTCAAGTCAACCATATCCTCCAGAGCATATTCCTGCGGCATGGAGTCGGTGTTTGCCGGATCGGTATTTGCTGCCTGATTGGCGCCGGATGTATTTTCCGGAAACAGTACCGTGAAGACAAGCATGATGGCTGCGAGAGTCAGTGTCGAATTGCGGTGTGACTGATGAAATGGTTTCATAATACCGTGAACTTGTGTTAAGGTATAGGTACGCTCACCGAGAGCAAATCTGTGTTGATGGTTTTAAGTCATATCCAGATATGAAAAGCAATTGAAATGATTCTGGAGCAGCTGTCGGCGAGTAGTTTTTATCTCGAGATAATGCGAAAGGCGAGGGAATGTAAGGTGTCAGGCAACAAGAAGCCCGACAGGATAGAGTATGATGACTCTAATCATGGCAATATCATTATGATATTGCTTTACTTGGCATGTTCTATTTATCAAAAGTTTCCTTGAATGTCAAGAAGAGAAGCATTCAAATAACTATAAAATAAAAAGATGTACATAACAACCTCATATACATGCCTTTGTTTTGAATGGGGCAGCTAATGGCAATCTGTTAAATAAGGGATCCCTGAACGGTTGTGAGGCTCAAGACAAATGCCAGGCTAAATAGAAAGCGGATTCCCAGAAGGGGATAGGGAAATGTGTTGGAAAAGTGCCACTTTCCGTATCTCTTGGAATGGATGCTAATCTGAAAGTCTTTTACCTACTTGACAAGCGTCATTTTCCGGATCATTCTGTATCGGCCAGCCTCCAGGCGGTACAAGTACACACCGCTGGCCAGACCTGGTAAAACGGAACTGTCGAAAGCAACCCGGTGATGTCCCTCGCTGCGATATTCATCCAGAAGCCGAACTACATGCCGCCCCGTTATGTCAAAGACATCCAACCGGGCCTTGGCCGGTTCGGGCAGTGAAAACCGGATAGTGGTCGACGGATTGAACGGGTTGGGATAATTGGGATAGAG
>PWOE01000055.1 GCA_003557585.1 Candidatus Nealsoniibacteriota bacterium
GGACACTGGCTTGTTGTTGTCCCAACATGTACTGACCGGCATTTGTTATTTGAGCATTCTCCTTCAAAATCATATGTCACAATGCTCTTGCCGTCTCTGGAACAACTCTTTAGTTGATGGTCCCCACAACGAACTTTGATAGACTTAAGGGCTGCTGCGCAGTATGCAGGAAAACCCCCAGTACAGTTACAAACAGCCTGAACTACGCATTTTTTATCTCTTGTACAAGCATATGAATAATTTGGACAAGAAAGATCTGTTGTGCAGTTCCAATATTTCTCACACTCTGCACTGTATATTGTATAATGCGGTAACGGATGATAACCCGCGCAAGATGCACCCCCCCCGTTGCCATTAACATGTTGAGCCTCTGCTTTAGAAACTAAAAAACTCCTCAAGCTCAAAGAGTCACCTTCTTCTGGAACAGCCTGATTTTGACCAACAAAAGAGACTAATATAAAGATTATTCCTATTAAAAAAAATATTAATCTTTTTTGAGGTAATCTTATATTCATTTTTATCTATTAATTGAGATTGATTCTACAATCAAAGATTCTTCTTCTTGAATTCCAAAAATACTAACCTCTAATCCTATTTTAATATCATCAATTGTTCCTATCTCCGGGCCATCATATCTAAATTCTTCTTCAAATTCTTCTTCTCCATTTTCTATTTCAACAAGAGTAAACAGAAAAACCCTTAAATCTTCTGAAATCTTGGCTGTAAGTTCTTCTCCTTCTCTTTCAATTGTTATTCTCTCTTTATCTATCGCTGTAATTTCACCAGAGGCACTAAAAGAGACTCTATCTACTAAAGGATATCTGTATAATCCTAATTCTCCCCCTGAAATCTTGTCCACTTCTTGATAAGTGGCGAGCAAAACAACAACACTGCCTAAAAAAAGTCCTGCAATTAAAAATATTACTGGCAGAACCATTCTATCCTTCTTCATAAATATATTTGATTACTTAATAAAGTTGCACTTTTATTTTATCTTGCCCGATAGAAAGTGTCAACTGAGATTGACCGAAAAGCTTTTTTTTGCTAAAGTATCCCTGTTTTATGGCAAAGCTACTCTATTATATCTTTGTCGGAATACTAGTAATTTGGGTTGCGACAAATATCCCTGATGTCGATTTCAAGGGAGATTATCAATCTCTTGCTATAGCTGGGGCTATTCTAGGAGTGATCAACTTTGCAATAAAGCCTGTCTTGAAAATTATAACCTATCCCTTAAGAGTTATCACTTTTGGATTATTCTCTCTGGTTCTCAATATGGCAATTCTCTGGACTGTCGACGTTCTTTTTCTAGACAAGATATTTAATCTTTGGACTCTTTTCCTAGCAACCATCATTATTTCAATTCTTAATCTATTTCTTATCAGAAAATAAAATGAATATCATTAACTTAGCTCAAATTGCAGTTTCTGTAACTTTAATAACTTTAGTCCTTCTTCAGCAAGGAGGCTCTGGTCTTGGTTCCACTTTTGGACAAGAAGGCGGAGCTTACGCAACTAAGAGAGGGGCTCAAAAAAAGATATTCTCAGCAACGATTGTTTTTGGAGCACTGCTGATAATTCTTGCTCTGATCAATCTATTTCAATAGATGTTAAAAAAGTTAAAAGAGAAATTTCGCGCTTTTCTGCCCGAAAAGTGGCCTTCCTTGCAACAGTGTAAGCGGTTTTTTGATTTCTTGAGTGACAAAGAGAGATCAATCTTTCAAATCGCATCGACTCTCTTTCTTGTCTCCTTAATTGTCTTTCTCTCTGTCACTTATCTTGAAAAGACAGTTCCTGCGCCAGCTTTTGGTGGAAGATATATTGAAGGAATCATCGGCCGACCACAATTATTGAATCCGATTTACAGTTCAGCCAATGATACAGATAGAGATATTTCAGAGATTCTTTTCTCAAAGATAGCCAAAGAAGATTCCGGCGAGATAGTTTCTGATTTAGCTTCGGACATCTCCTCTCAAGATAAAATCTTTGAAATCACTTTAAAAGACAATCTCTTCTGGTCTGACGGTGAAAAGATTACTAGTGATGATATAATCTTCACGATAGAGACAATCCAAGACCCGAAGACAAGAAGCCCTTTAAGGCCTGCTTGGATTGGCATTAAAGTTGAAAAAGTCTCTGACTTGAAAGTTAGATTTCATTTAGAAGAAGAATCATCTGTCTTTCTCAATAGACTAGCTTCTTTTCAACCGATACCGAAACATATTTGGGAAAACGTGCCATTAGACAGCTTCTCTCTATCAAACTACAACTTGAATCCAGTTAATTCGGGTCCTTACAGACTAAAATCTATCAAGAAAGATTCTTTGAATAGGATTGAATCTATAAGTCTTGAGATAAATCCCTATTACCATGGTGAAAGAGCCAACATTGAAGAGGTCTCTTTCCGCTTCTTTGACAGCCTAGAAGAGATGATCTCTTTTTCAAGAAGAGGCAATCTTGATGGCTTTGCTGCAATCAACCCGGCTGACTATCAATTGATTAAAGAGAAGACAAGATTTGTCGATCACAGCTTCCAGATTCCAAGAGTCTTCAGCCTATTTTTCAATCTAGATGGCGATTCTGATCTGATAAAGGATGTAGAGTTTCGCAAAGCTTTAAATCTCGCAATAGATAAAGAAACTTTAATAGA
>PWOE01000130.1 GCA_003557585.1 Candidatus Nealsoniibacteriota bacterium
AGGGTCATTTTCATCAGTGTTTTTTTATCTTGTGAGATTAGCCGGGCTGTTACCGAACGGTTTATGCTTTCGCTAACTTCACTATTGCTGATGCCAAGTTCATTTGCCAGGTCTTTCATCATCCAGGGATGATCACCTTTGGCTGCTATCTTTAGTAAAATGGCTATATCATGGGGCCGCATTCCATTATGTTTTTTCATAATCTAAGTTTTGTACAAAAATAAGTACAAATTTTTAATTTCGCAATTCGCGATTCGCGAAACATGAAACAGGAACTATTCCGTATCGGAATATGGAATATTATTTTTTTGATTTACCACAGATGGACACAGATTTACACGGATTCTTTTCTCTGTGATAATCTGTGGTGCTATTTTTTTGATTTACCACAGATGGACACAGATTTACACGGATTCTTTTCTGTGATAATCTGCGTAATCTGTGGTGCTATTTTTTTTGTTTTACCACAGATGGACACAGATTTACACGGATTCTTTTCTGTAATAATCAGCGTAATCTGTAGTGCTATTTTTTTTGTTTTACCACAGATGAACACAGATTTACACGGATTCTTTTCTGTGATAATCCGCGTAATCTGTGGTGCTATTCTTATATATTCCAAAATCCCCCGACAATCGGTGGATGATAAAATGCTCTATGCTGTTGAGTTCGTTGAATGCCATGGCTAAAAAATTTGATTGATGAGGGATTTTAGAAGAGCTTTCGATGCTGAAATATTAGCTGATACATCAAATAAACTTCTTGATACTAACTCGAGCTTAGTACCAATCACCTCCTGTATATCTCTACTAATGTTAGGAACCATAATCTTTGCTAAATCTGAATTGTAAATATGCATGACAGTAGCACCTGTTCCATATTTATTCAATTGCTGCCTCACAAGCTGACTGTTCATTAAATAACCGAGATATGTCCCGTCCATATCATAAGGCCTAAATATCAAAATATCACCTCCAGCATAAGCTTCGTGATCATCAATAAATGCTGCTGACTTGCCAATATCAGTTATTGTCTCTCCTGAACCAGCAAATAGAACATCATGCTTTTTTAATCTTAAACTGGTGGTTTTTGATTCTTCAGAAATACATGAGCCGTATTTTCTAATTATTCTATCATGAAGAGTATATAATTCGCCATACCTTACACATGGTATTCCTGTTTCAATCACCTCGGACTTCGTTATTCCTCTCCCCTTTAAAAATTCTCCCAGCTTTTTTAACTCAATCAGTTCTAAGTGCTGTCCTGCTTCTTCTAGAATCTGATTAATAGTTTTGCCAAAAATTGAAATACCATGAATCTCATTTTCTATTTGAACATGAAGAGAATTATTTAATGCATCTCTTAGCGAAACCTCCCTCTCCATCATCTCATCCATCGCCCATAGCAAGCTGGCCAGGCGGGCTTGCTGGTCTTTTGGGGGGAGGAGGAACTGGTAATTGGCGAGGTCTTTAAATTTAACCCGGGGCGACAGTCCTCCGGCAGAATGCTTTACTGCATAATCAAAGAATTTGTCGTTGTTTACCACGAAAGGCAGAAGCTCGGGAAGAAATTCTTTTTTGGCTCTCATCACGGTGATGTCACCTGAACAAATACCGCCGAAAGGTGTCTGGGCTGCCTTTTTCAAATAAGCTCTTCTTCTGCCGAAAAGCACATCTCCTTTTTCAAACTTCTTGGTAAAAGTGGTGCTATCTTCAATGCCTGCTGAGCGTCTCAGGTGGATATCTTCAGGGTCGATGTGTTCAAGCCCCACAACGTGCTCAATACCTTCAGCTTCTAGATCTTTTACAGTACCCCTGGGTTCTGTAACCACATCACCAAAGGAAACTGTTTGCCAGTCTGACTTATCTATCTTTAAACTTATATTTTTTAAAACCGCTTCCATTATTTTTCAAGGATATCAAAAAGTTCCTGCATTGATTTTTTTAATTGCATTCCTTGTTCTTCCCATTGCCGATAAGCATCTTCAAATGGCAGCGTTTCCGTACCGTTAAGATCCCTGGGTCGCACATAAAGGTTAATGGCCATATTGCCATTGTTGGCCAGCACATCTTCCGTAATGGCAAGTCTGGCAAAGTTTTCAATGCTTGCATAGTTTTTATAGGCATTGAATATCTTTTGGATATGCTTTTCTTCCAGAAAGGCCATATTCTTTTCTTGTCTTACCTCATGTACCGCATTGATGAACAGAACTTTCCCTTTTTTCCTTTCTTCCTTGTTATTGTTGGTAATTAGCAGGCAGGCTTCCATGGGTGAGTTATAAAAAAGGTTTGGCCCCAGTCCAATGACACAATCCACCAGGTCGTCTTCAATCATTTTACGGCGCATGGCAGCTTCGGCATCGCGGAACAATATGCCATGTGGCCATAAGGATACCGAGCGCCCATTGATAGGGTGAAGGCTCTTTTGAATATGCTGCTGAAACGCATAATCGGCACAACCTTGCGGGGGTGTACCCCAGAGGTTGCGGCCCCAGGGGTCGTTTTCGAAGCTTTTGCGGTCCCAGGCCTTGATGGAGTAGGGCGGATTGGCCAGGATGACGTTGAACTGCTTCAGGCTGTCATGCTCCAGGAAGGCAGGCTGTGCCAGGGTGTCGCCTCGCACAATCTGAAACT
>PWOE01000043.1 GCA_003557585.1 Candidatus Nealsoniibacteriota bacterium
GATCTATTTCCATTTATGAACTATGGTGATGTATATAACAACGAGGTAACTCCAATCACTGTTATGGGTAGGGTTCAATCTACTGATGATGATCGACTAAAATATTCTGTGGAAAGAGGGGATATTTTTTTTACTAGAACTTCCGAATCAAAGGATGATATTGGTATTTCATCAGTTTGTTTGAAATCCTTAGAAGATTCAGTTTTTTCAGGATTTGTAATAAGGTTTCGATTTCATGATAATAATCATATACCTGAGTTTTCAAGATTCCATTTTCAAACGATATGGAAGAAACATATTATTGAAAGTAAGATGAATATTGTTACACGTTCATCTTTGAGTCAACATGTATTAGGTCAACTACCTGTATTAATACCACCCCACTCCGAACAAGAACAAATTGTTTCCTATCTGGACGAACAAACTCAAAACATTGATGAAGAAATCCGTTTAGAAGAACGAAAGATTGACCTCTTGAAAGATTACCGAACTTCTCTCATTTCAGATGTAGTAACGGGTAAAATCAATGTTCAAGAAGAGGTAATGGTATGAGTAGAAAACCAACCGAATACAGATTTGAAGAATGGATAGAAACACATCTTAACGACCACGGATATACTTCATATCCTTATACTCTTTATGATAAAACACTCTGTTTGATTCCATCACTACTCACAGAGTTTCTACAATCTTCTCAACCTAAAAAATGGAAGAAGTTAGAAGATCAATACGGAACCCAAACCGAAGAAAAGGTTCTTCATCGTATTTCATCGGAAATCTCAAAACGAGGATTGATATCGGTACTTCGTGAAGGGGTAAAAGATAGAGGGGTGTATTTGGAGTTGGTGTATTTCCAACCTAAAAGTGGATTAAACCCTGAACATGAACATCTTTACAAAGAGAACCGATTTCAGTTGGTAAGACAACTCCATTATTCCACCAAAAATAATAACTCATTGGATATGGTGTTATTCATCAATGGAATACCCCTTCTTACAATGGAGTTAAAAAACCAACTAACTGGACAGAACTACAAAAATTCCGAATACCAATACAAAAACGATAGAGATCCGAAAGAACCACTATTTAGATTTAAACGGTGTTTGGTTCATTTCTGTGTGGATAACGATCAGGTGAGTATGACCACCCGATTGAACTGGGGTAATACTAAATTCTTTCCATACAACAAAGGAATTCAGAACCCATCAGTAGAAGGAGATTACCGAAGTGAATACCTATGGAATGAGGTATTAACTCCCGATTCCATACTAGATATCATAGAGAACTTTGTGGTAGAAGTAGAAGAAAAAGATTATTTCTACAATGAGAGAAAAAAGAGTATTGATACCAAGACATCTCAAGTTCTGATCTTCCCCCGATACCACCAATTAGAAGTGATACGAAACCTACGAAGAACCGTTGTGAATGAAGGAGTGGGAAATAACTACCTCATTCAACATACAACGGGTTCAGGTAAATCCTATTCCATCGGTTGGTTATCTCATACTCTAACTTCTTTGTATAGAGATAAATCCGATACCAAACGGATGTTTGATACGATAATCGTTATCACCGATAGAAGGGTATTGGATAAACAATTACAGAACACCATCAAATCCCTTGAGAGAACCAAAGGGGTAGTGAATCCCATTGATAAAACTTCCAAACAACTGTTAGAGATGTTGGAGAGTGGAAAGGATATTATCATTACGACCATTCAAAAGTTTCCCTACATATCAGAGAAAATATCATCATTGGGTGAAAGAACATTTGGTGTGATTGTTGATGAAGTTCATTCTTCTCAAACAGGGGAAACCTCAAAAGAGATGAAGAAATCACTTTCCAAATTTCATATCCAAACCGATGATGAAGGTGGATTTGATTATGAGGATTACATCAGAGAAGAAATCCGGAGTAGAGGTAAACAACCACATATTTCATTCTTTGGATTTACAGGAACACCCAAAGAGAAGACACTTGAATTATTCGGTAGAAAGGGAACCGATGGAAACTACCATCCATTTCATATCTACTCAATGGTTCAATCCATATCGGAAGGATTTACCCTTGATGTGTTGAAGAACTATACCACCTACAAACGGTTCTTCAAACTCAAACAAAGAGGTGGAGAAGATATTGAAGTTCCGACATCTGAAGGGAAGAAAGAGTTAGTACGATTTGTAGATTCCCACGAACTCACCATCCGAATGAAAGTAGGTGTAATATTAGAACACTTCATTTCAAAAGGTTCCAAAGGAATTGAAGGTAGGGGTAGAGGTATGGTTGTTGTTCGTTCCAGAAAAGATTGTGTTCGGTATTTCAAAGAGATAAATAAACAACTCAAAGAAAGAGGTATTACCTATCGTACATTGGTTGGGTTCAGTGGTGAAGTGAAATTAGATAAACAATCTTACACTGAAAAATCATTGAACAGAGAAATTGGACACGAAGGAGATATACCATTAGGATTGAAGAATCCGAATTACCGATTACTGATTGTATCCAATAAGTTTCAAACTGGATTTGATGAACCCCTTGTTCAATCTATGTATGTGGATAAGAAATTAGGTGGTGTTCAGTGTGTTCAAACTCTCTCCCGATTGAACAGAACCACCAAAGGGAAAACGGAAA
>PWOE01000157.1 GCA_003557585.1 Candidatus Nealsoniibacteriota bacterium
CTTTTAAAATATTCAATAATATGATGAATACAAATTCAACGAAAGGCGAGCTGTCGAGCTATGCATCTAACTATTTTACTGCGGGTGAGATTAATGGTCAGCCTCACCTTTGGTGGAAAATAGCCGATAATATATGGAAAGAAAAGGACGATATCTTATCTTTTCTCAAGATATGTATGGATAAGGTTGATTATATAATATTAACCGGAGCAGGAACAAGTTCTTATATAGGGTTGTCTCTGCAAGGATTGTTTTTCCGTAATTTCCAAAAACTCACCCTGTCAATTCCTACCACTGATATTGTAACGCATCCAACTGATTATTTTTCAAAGGAGAAATCCGTTTTGCTTGTTTCATTCGCGCGCTCAGGGAACAGTCCCGAAAGCAAGGCTGTTGTAGATTTTGGCGACGTACTCTGTAAGAAATGTTATCATTTGGTTATTACGTGCGATGAAAACGGCATATTAGCCAGGCATGAAACTAAAAATGAAAAATGCCTGATTGTTTTGCCGCCGGAATCAAATGACAAAGGACTTGCAATGACCGGGAGTTATTCAGGGATGTTATTGGCCGGGATACTTATATCGGAGATCTTAGGGCTTAAGGATTTTATGCCTCAGGTAGATGTGCTTTGTGATTATGGATTTAGGATACTGGACCAGCATTCGATTGCTTTAAAACAATTAGCAACACGGGATTTTGAAAGAGGTATATTCCTGGGCTCAGGGCCGTTTTACGGTACGGCCGCCGAATCTCATCTCAAGTTACAAGAGTTAACGAATGGTATTATTATTTGTAAAAGAGAAAGCTTTCTGGGATTACGTCATGGACCTAAAGCAATAATCCATTCCAATGCTTTTCTGAGTTATGTTTTTTCGAACAATCAATATGTTCGTCAATATGAATTCGATCTGGTTAAGGCGATAAAAAGAGACCATGCTCCAAATACCCAGATAGGCATATGCGAAATTCCATGCAGGAATCTGGACCTTGATCTTGTGATCAATTTGTCATCGAATAAGTCTATTGATGAGTACCTGTTGACTGTATGTTATATTTTACCGGCCCAAATCCTTGGCTTTTTTAAATCCCTCGAGCTTGGGTTAAATCCTGACAATCCATCTGAAAACAAAGCTATTTCAAGGGTTGTGGAGGGTGTCAAGATATACGATTTAATTCAAAGTTAATATTTCCCATATAAAGTGCTATGAATCAGCAAATCAGAAGAAAAGCTTTGGAGCAGAATGTCCCCCTTCTGGATTATATACTGAAAAGAATTAAAACTCTTGAAGAGACAACCGGGGTTAAAAGAACCCTTTTTGCCGCATGCCCGAATTCCTTTGCAGTATTGCGTTCGGCTCTGAGGTCAGCCAGGAGAAATAATGCACCGGTCAAATTTGCCGCAACACTCAATCAGGTTGATCTGGATGGCGGATATACCGGTATGACACAATATGAGTTTGTTAAAACAATCAGGGAGGAAGCGCGCCGGATCAACCTGCAAGTACCTGTAATCATTGCAATTGATCATGGGGGGCCATGGCTTAAGGATAAGCATAAAACTGAAAAATGGCCATTTGACAAAACTATGTCTGCAGTTAAGGAGTCGTTCGAAGCGGCAATCCAGGCAGGATATGATATGATCCATGTAGACCCAACAATCGATATTACACTGCATGATAGAGAAGCTATCAGTATTGAAACTGTTGCCGAGAGAACTCTGGAGCTTATTGAGCATACTGAAGGCTACAGAAGAAAAAACGGTTATGAAAGGATTGCATATGAGGTAGGGACAGAGGAAGTTCATGGAGGTCTGGCTGATTTAAGTGTTTTTTCCAGGTTTCTAACTCTTTTGAAAGAAGGGCTGATGCAAAGGAATCTTGAAGATGTCTGGCCCTGTTTTGTGGTTGGCAAGGTTGGAACGGATCTTCATACTACACAATTTGATGTATCAGTTGCAACGGAACTGGCCTCTGTTGCATCTACATACGGGAGCCTTATAAAGGGGCATTATTCAGATAATGTAGATAACCCTGAAGACTATCCGCTTTCAGGTATGGGAGCTGCGAATGTCGGTCCTGAGTTTACTGAGAGGGAGTATGATGCCTTAATTGAACTTGACCTTTTAGAAGAAGAATTATTTCAATCAGGTCAGGTTGCAAAAAGAACAAATTTAAAAGAGACTTTATGGGATGCCGTCATAAAGTCAAATCGTTGGTTGAAATGGCTTCAGAAAGACGAGTCTGCCTCAGATTTCTATTCAATTTCGCCCGAAAGACAGGAATGGCTCATAAAAACAGGCTGCCGATACATTTGGGAAGAGGATGCTGTTGTTGCATCCAGATCCAGGATTATTGATAATCTCCGTGGTAAGGGGATTGATGCAGAATATATCGTAACATCTTCAATTGAAAGTTCTATGGACAGATATTTTGAGAGATTTAATCTCAAAGATCTTAATGCTTTACTCTAATGACACATATTAGTCGATTTCCAATATTGCAATCGACAAAATGAAGTATGATAATGCAGAAAAATGCCAGTAATATGTTTGCCTGAATTATGACGAATTCTTCTAACCTTAAAAACCTAAGCCTATGTGAATAAGTGATTAAAACAATTAAGTGATC
>PWOE01000097.1 GCA_003557585.1 Candidatus Nealsoniibacteriota bacterium
GCGAAGCAAACCGTCCAGGTGTTTTTTCATAACCAAATCTTCGAGTGAATCCCGGATTGATGAAAAAATATCCACCATCTCTTCGAGTTCATGAGGGGGTATTCCGGACCATGTAACCGGACTCGAAAATTCGGGAAGATCCAATAGCAGTTCTGTGATATAACTTTCATAAACAGAGTATTTCCCTTCAAGGCCTTTTACAAAGTCGGTAAACAGCCGGTATCGGAAGCGTATAGAGCGGGCCTGGTCAAATTGATTTTTTATCTCATGAAAACGTAACTCTATCTGAACCGGATTTAGCTTCATAGCGTAGGTACCTTATTGTAGCCAACGGTTAATTTCCTGATGCAGGGAAACTTTTAATTTAGCGAGTGTTTCTTATAAGAAAATGGACCCAAAAGTCCCACTTATCAAAGGGAGATTTAGAGGATTGTCTCAACGATATTTCATATAATCGAATGAACACCCCTCTAAATCTCCCCTTGTTAGGGGAGACTTTTATCCTGCCTTAAATCAATCTTCTTATCCGAAACTCACGGTTCTTTTTCCTTACCGATAAAAAGCAACCTGTGAAAGCGTCCCCGTCACATCTTCCAAAGGTATCGTGCAAATACTGTTATGAACCGGTTGATACGTGCTGACATTTCTTGTGTGTAAAATCATTTTCCCCGGAATTTTACCCTTCATTTCTGCAGAAAACCCAATCCGAATCTCTGAATCGTCAATCTCAACGTCAACAGCTTCCGAACCTTTCTGGCTTAAACTGTAGTTGATGTTGCCCATTTCATTGTCTCTATAAAGCAATATTTTTAAAAACGGCAGGTGAATATTACAGCCGCGCCATCCTGTGATATCTTCTTTGGATAACTCACTTTCCGGCAGTTCAAGGCTGCCCCCCGGCCTGCTGATGAGTAATTTTTTTGAATCCGAATTTTCAATCATTACAATATCATCTTCGTCAAGAAAATCGGAAATAATTTGAAGTCGGGTACTCTGTTTTTCCCGGTTATACATCACTCTTAATAATGTGCGTTCGTCTCCCGACGCAAACGATCGAAATGAATGAAATGAGGTTTTTGATGCAGTGGATGTCTGCGCTGCCAGTACGAAATTGTTTTTAACCCTGTTTCCGTTTTTAAATGCCTTAAGTTCGATCACAGACGGAACTGTTGTATTCTCTTTTTTCCTTACTCTCTCAATTGCATCAACCTGTTGATAGTATTCACGATACCAGGATGCCAGCATCGCCAGCTCTTCATCTTTTTCTAACCAGGTTTTGATCCATTCTCGCTGCTCCACAGAGAAGCTCTCCGGATTATTGGCAAATAACTCAATCTGTTTTTCTGATGGCTTTTTCACGTATTGAACTTTTTTAATAAATCATTACAAACAACAAGAACTGCAAAAAAAAAGTTACAACCACTCTTTTTTATATACACTTAAAATATCCGAACGAATTAACTTGACAAGATATTCCAGGATTTGGCGATGCTTGTTCCGAAACTCGGAATAACTTAATTCCGGGAGTTCCTCTTTCAGATAGGTGTACTGGGTATTGGCATGAAAAGTTTCCGTAAGTTGCTCTTTCACGATTTTTTTTGATGCGTTCATGTAAGCATTCAACAGTGTGGATGAAATTTTACCCCGCTCAACGTAATTATCACCTGTTTGGAGTTTCACAGTTTTTACACTTCGATCCAGTAAATCCTCAAACTCTTTATTCATCAGGTTTTCTTCCGCTTTGGGTTCATCCTGACCGGTGTCGAAGTCATTATAAAAGTGCACATATACTTCCCTGATAATGATGGCCAACGAAACCAGAGATATACATTTTTGATATTTTGTTTGCCCTTGCAGCGCATCGATCACTTCAACCAAAATATCCGGTATCTGCATATTCCCTTTTATTCGGGAAGCCAGCTTTATTTTCATAAATTCTGACGGCATGACCGGTAAACTTTTATCGTCAGTACGTTCTACAATTAAATATCCTTCCTGAAAACATACTGAATGTTCACACTTCTCATCCCTGATAGCCAGCTTCAAATTGCGTATAATTTTTTTCAGGGAAGGGTCGGTTTCTCCCACTGCCTTGAACAGGTTATCCTCCACTTTGGTGAATACCAGCCTTCTCAGCATGCTATGAAGGTCATGATCGTCTATTTCGGAGATGTTTTGTGCGGAAAAATAGGATTCAAGAACTTTTAGATTACCTGCAGAATCCTTTTCGAAAATATCGGCGATAAAATCCCAGGCCAGGTCTTCAAGCCTCTCTCCGTGAAACATATAAAGCTTGCCGGTTGAAGCCTTCATTCTCAGATAAGCTAAAGCGAATGTATAGCAACGATTAATGACCGCTCTCAAGTCAGATTTGGAAATTGAATTGCTCAAACAATTTCTTAATGATTGTCTTAACCCCATTTATAGCCACTTAGTTATTAATATACTATTAAGTAAATAATTTCATCTTTTATTTACAAGTAAATCGAAAAAAAGACTAACAATTACGTCCTAACCCGCATTTCTCACCAAGAAATTTAGCTGTGGGCAATCCCGACGGCGGTCGGGAGAAAATGGTGGCGGAAACGTACCTGAGTACGTTGAGCAAACCATTTTTGGGACAA
>PWOE01000066.1 GCA_003557585.1 Candidatus Nealsoniibacteriota bacterium
AGGAGACAGGGGACAGGGGACAGGGGACAGGAGACAGGGGACAGGGGACAGGGGACAGGGGACAGGAGGCAGGGGGCAGGGGACAGGGGACAGGAGGCAGGCAGGAGACAGGGGGCGGGATGCTTAGGTAGGTCGGTTCTTTGTGTACGGTTTTGGTGATGTACCCACAGTCTAAGGCGAAGCCCAGGAAGACAACGTATTCATTGGCTTTGTCCGGCTAACACTGTTCCCTGTCTCCTGTCCCCTGCCTGCTTCCTGTCTCTTGGACCGACGATGCGATTCCGGCGCGCCGGGACTTCGCCTGGGGGTCAGCAGAGAGGGGGAAGGCGGGGCGGGATTGTGCTAGCGGCGGAGGAATGGATGGGGGGTGTTGATCATGCTTCCGAGCATTTTACAAACCTCGTCGTTTAGCGAAGTCAGCTCCTTGTGTTGTGTTGTATTGATGTATTCACAATCCAAGGCAAAGTCCAGGGAGGTGTCGGTTTCATTGGCTTCGCCGTCGCAGTCAGTCAGTTTCGAAATGAAATGAGCCTCGAAGCGTCTTTTCGCCCATGCCTCGCGAAGATTGTTTGCTACGGAACGAGAGGAACGTCGAATCTGAGTCGTCAGGGCATACCGTTCTTCAATCGGAAAACGTCTCGATATTTCGAATATCCGCATGGCGAGGGTATAGGACTTCTTATAAACCTCCAATTCTTTCACAGATCGTACCGCCATGATCCTGCCGTATTACAAGCCCGTATTCCCGTAAAGCCAAATCCCCCGCCCCCTGTCTTCCCCGGTCTCCTGATTCCTGATCCCTGCCTCCTGTCCCCTATCTTCCCCTGGTCCTCTGACTCCTGACTCCTGATCCCTGCCCCCTATCTTCCCCGGTCCCCTGATTCCTGATCCCTGGCTCCTGTCCCCTATCTTCCCCGGTCCTCTGACTCCTGATCCCTGCCCCCTGCCCCCTGATCCCTGCCTCCTGTCCCCTAAGCCGCAGGCTACGCTGCGGCGCCAATACCCAAGCGCGGCGGTGGCCTGGACGAAGAAGAGGACCAGGACGGCGGGGTTGCTGAGGGGGAATTCGAAGAGGGCGATGACGAGTACCAGGGCGGCGGTGAAGAGGAGGGGACGGCTGAACGGGGGCGCGGCGGCGCGGCGGCGCAGGCGCGCCGCCTGCACCACCGGGACCAGGAGCAGGGCGGTGAACGCGACCAGTCCCAGCTCCGCCGGGAATTGCATCCAGTCGTTGTGGGCGAATTCCTTGTGTACGCGGGGAAAGCCGTCGGCGTCGCGGTAGTGGTCGCCGGTGAAGAAATAAAACGCGTACTTGTGCGAACCGAATCCCCAGCCGAGCAGGGGGCGCCCACCGAGCATGTTGCCGGTGTCGACCCAGGAATAGATCAGCCGGTCGGCCAGGATGCCGCGAAAGGCGTACAGTGAGTGCTCAAAGTCGAGGTCCTCGCTTTCGTGGTACCGCTCGTGGTACTCTTGCATGGATTCGCGGGTCTCGGTGTAGTGCTCCCGGATTTCGTCGCCGGAAACCAGGGCCACGTACCCCGCCACGGCCAGGACCAGCGCGGTGACCGTTCCGGCCCGGAACCAGGCCGACCGCATCCAGGGCCGGATGAAGGCCGCCGGTTCGCCCGCGGTGCGGGTGACGAAGAACAGTCCGGACACCAGGGCCGCGAACCAGAAAAAGGCAAAGAACAGGATTCCCGTCCGCGACCCGCACATGGGGAGGGTGATGGAGGTCAGGACCAGCGCGCAGAGCCAGAAAACTTCCGGCCTGCGCTTTTTTGTGCGCGGATCCCGCAGGCCGCGACCGTAGGCTTCCACCATGAGGGCCGCGCACTGGCCCATGGAGAGCAGGGTGAAGGCGACCCAGTGATTGTGGTACCGGAAGCTGGCGAAGAAGCGCTCGTTCACCGGTTCGGCCAGGCCCAGGATTTTGTCGGCGCCGGTGAGTTTGAACCACGCCCCCGCCACCGCCAGCACCAGGGCGTTGAGGGCCAGGGCCGTGAGCAGGTGACGCACCTGGCGGCGGCTGCGCAGGTAGTGCCAGAGCATGAGCGACTGGACCATGGCGCCGGAGAGGAGAAAGCCGTATTCGGCCGAGCGGTACGCGACCAGGGCGGAGGGGAGCCAGAGGACCGGGTCGAGCGGCCGCAGGCCGCGGGCGCCGCCGGCGGCCTCCACCGGTGCGAGCTGCGGGTTCAGCGGCGCGATGAGCAGGAAGAGGAACACCACCGCCCACGAGGCCAGCAGCACCGACCCGGTGCGTCCGACCGGCAGCAGCGTGCGGCGGCCGGGGTCCAGCGCCACCGCCAGGAGGGATCCCCAGCACACCGCGCCGATCCAGAAAATGGCGCCGTCCGCCCGCCCCCCCAGCGACCAGGTGGCCAGGAGGACCAGGACCACGGTCTGCCACACGACAAACGCTCCGGCCCGGTCGCCGTCAAAGGCACTTCCCCAACTCAGGATTTTTCGCATCTTGTTTCACCGCGATTCCGCTCCGAAATCGCCGACGGGTCAAACGGGAAAAGGGAAAAGCGGAAAGCGGAAGGTAGGAGACAGGGGACAGGGGGCAGGAGGCAGGGGGCAGGAATTATGAATTATGAAGGATGAAGGAGGAAGGG
>PWOE01000032.1 GCA_003557585.1 Candidatus Nealsoniibacteriota bacterium
AAGAAAAAGATATGACAAAGGAAGGTATTCTGCCCGGTTTTATCGCTTATAAGACGGATGGGGTTGGCGGATTTAGTATGTGTTGTGCAGAGGTTCCCGAAAGAGCGAGCTCGTACTACATAGAGATTTTAGCGGACGGAGAGAGAGTAAAATTTTTGCGCTTTGAGGTTGTTAATGGTAATTAGTAATTAGAAAATGCAGTGGATTCTTATGTTTTTTTCAAAGGAAGTTTTTATGATGAAAGAAATAAAATTTATGCATAATAAAAGATTAAAGATACTTTTTATAGTATTAATGATTGTGGCAATCTTATCTATCGCCGTATTTTTATTCCAAAGAAACATTAAAGAAGACGATGTCAAAGAAGAAGCTATCAAAAAGCCACCTATTGAGATTTCCCGTGCCCACTTTTTTAGGGCCGGTACGGGAAACGAGCTTGGAGAAAGAGACGAAGAAAAAGAGATTACCCAGTTTAATCCCGGAGATTACATGGGAATAAACGGACAATATAAGATAAACGAAGAAACCAAAATTGAAACAAGCTTGCTTAATGAAAATAAAGAAGTAATAACCAAAAGAATCCTTCCCTCTTTTACCGCTTATGAAAACAAAGAAGTTAGCGGCTTTATTATGTGTTGCGGAGGAGTGCCCAAGAGAGCAGGAAAATATTATATAGAGATAGTAATTGACGAGGAAACAGTAGAAGCTTTACCCTTTGAGGTTGTAAAATAACTAAATAAGATAATTTTGTGAAAAAAATAAAGAAGAAAAAGATATTTTCAAAATTAGTGGTTTCTGCTCTTGTTTTTTGTTTGGTTTTATCTGGAACCTCAAAACTCAAGGAAACTGAAGCCACACCGGGGGGTATAGAAAGCTTTTGGGAGGTCAATACTCAAGCGGAGTGGGAAGCGGCAACCAAGGAATTTAACAAAACAGAGATATGGGAGAATAGACTAAGGTTAATAGCTCCACCTGAAATGTCTAACGTAGTAGTGGAAACATGGGAAGCCAATAATGAATCATTGATACAGTGGAGCTGGGATTTAGACAAAGCTGTAAAATATCAATCAGTTGGCTATAGTATGTCTTCCAAAGACAACTGGGACAAATATTCAAATTATCTTTTGTGGGAAGAAGAAACCGCGTTTCCGGAATCAGAAGAGCATATTTTAGACAGCGCTTATGAAGGACAAGATATTTACTACCGAGTTCGTTCTTGTGTTGACGAAGAAGAAGAAATTTGTACAATTTCTTCCGAATTTAGTACAGTCTCAGCATCTTGTCCTTTCATCTATTCTTTTGACGGAGAGAGGTATCACTTTGAACACGAGTCATTTCCCTTTGCAGTTAATAAGGCCCTTGAAACAACTTCTTATGGGGTGTTGAAGAAATTGGAGAAAATCAACGGTAGATACTATGTTAAAGTAAAGGAAGAATTATTAGAAAAATCATTTTTAAACGGAATTAAAGTAACTGCATTAGACTATCCTAAAGATAAAGGGATAGAGGGTGTTTATGCAGACATTTACGGCAATTTCCACACTATAAAAGAAAGAAATTTTCCAATTAAATTTACTGACGCCAAAGGGAACGATAAATTGGAGAAGATAATTGACGAAAATAATTTTATTTCTTCCAGCAGAAGGGAATATAGTAATGAGGAGGTTCTTGATGTTTACGAAGCGGTATTCAGCAGGCCGGAATATGCTGGAGAGCAAGCGAAGTTGGTCGTTGGAGGAAGATCCACCATTTTACCAATGCGATCATGGGAGTGGGTAATGGATGAAATGAACGGAAAAGAAAATCTTTGGTGGATCGAGAAATTAATGGTCACTCGCTTTTTCCGAGATAAATTTATTGACACAATTGACATGACCAAGATGAGAGTAGAATTGTGGGATGGAAAAAAATGGATTCTTCAAGGGAAAGTGCCGGCTGCAATGCGTCTTAAAGAAGAATTTGTGGTTCCCATTGACCTTGGCTTTCTTAAGAAACACGATAAAGAGATTATAATTCGTCTCAGATCGCCTATCGCTACTTTTACAATAGACCAATTATATTTTGACTTTTATGAAAATGAAATAGAAAATATTAAAGAATTAGACCCTGTTTCGGCAGTATTTAACCAGGAAAAGGACGTTCTACAAACAGTGACGCAGTTTAATGATAATAGACTAAAAATGGTTTATGGTGATGAGATTGACTTAGTATATGTTGCTCCTGAGCTAAAAGAAGGACTTGAGCGCGGATTTGTAGTTTCAGTTAAGGGATATTATCACATAGACCCTGATACGAGAGAAAATCCTTTCACAGATACAAAAGGAAGGGGCTTTCTAGATATTATTGTAAATATACTAAAATCAATAATTGACGCAATTAGAGCTATTCCGCCTCTCCTTCAAATGAACAATATGATGAATGTGGTATATTCGTCAGACCTGGATGGCAAAGTAAAAGAATTAATGATTAAAAACGTATTGCCATGGCTGAATATAGATCTAGGGAGTAAAGAGGAAGAATTAATAATTAAAAACATGTTACCATGGCTAAATATAGATGCAGAGGCACTTACTTTTAAGTGGATTAATCCTGGAACCTGGACTTCCGAATT
>PWOE01000084.1 GCA_003557585.1 Candidatus Nealsoniibacteriota bacterium
CATTGTACATTAAAACTAACACAAAGGGGACGGTTCCTTTGTGAGTTGACAAAACGTTGAAAGCTCATTAAGAACCACCTTTTCAAGCTAATTTTGTAAAGGACAGAATATCATAACAATCGGTGTGGGGTAAGTCATTTACCCCACACCCATACCCAACAATCGGCAATACATAAACATTTAATCTTTCTTAGGGCAAATCAAACTTTTTGGTTTACTCTAAGAAGGACTAAATTAATAATATGACTATATAAAAGAATGTACGATGATAGATGTTACAAGGTGCTTACAATGAGGAGGGTTTAATATGTTTAAAGTGATTAATAATCGGAAAGGATCCATGCTGGCGATGGTTGTGATTATAATGGCCGTCGGAATGATCTTAGGGACAGCACTGTTGAGTATCAGCCTTGCAGAGAGTAATTTCACAATGAGGCAGGAAAACCGTATGCAGGCGGACTACATTGCCCGTTCTGCAGCCCAGTCAGTGGCAGAATATATGATCGGTGACCCCGGAAATGCATCTGCTATCTTAGGTAAATCATCTGATGTCAATACACAGATTGCAGACGGAGAATTTACTGTAGAAGTAGTGAGGGACGATGATACCAATCTCATCAATGTTCTTGCAACAGGAACCTACAATGGAATTAAACAACAGGCAAAGATTCAGATGGATGAAACCTCCTCTTTGTTGGGTGGGATTTTTGATCATGCGATTGTAACGAAAGAATCGATAACGGTTAGAAACAATGCCGGGACTGAAATTACAATCGAAGGAACCATTGCTTCCAACGGTTCTATTTCAGATGCTCTTGATGGTAAGGCGTGGGATATTTTCGAATATCAGAATTTTGTCTTTCCACCAATTGAGGAACCGGAAAGTTATGACATCGTTTATCCCAATGGTATAGATCTGAAAAACAACCATGATTCAATTGTTCTTAACACAGGTGCAGGGAACGAAGTTGATGTGTTGGTGGATGGAGATTTATCAGTGCATAACAACGAAATAGAGGTAACAGGCAGCGGAGAGGTCCATATGTATATCAAAGGAGACATTGACATCAAAACTCATGGACTTTTTAATGTCGGTACTAACGCAAAGCTGTTTCTGTATGTGATTGGTGAACGAACATTGACGTTTTCAGGAACCGGGGATTTTAACAACATGCTGATTTATGCCCCTGATTCTCATGTGGAATGGCAGAATGCCCAAGGTCATCCTTTGAGAGGTGCGATTATTTCCAAAACTGCAGAGCTTCATAACTTTACCTACATTATTCATGATGAGGAGCTTTCAAGTGGTGTGCGAATTGATGATTCCGGAATCGGTGTAACGTTTACCGGGTATACATGGTTGGACTAAGCTGTAAACAAATGAGGTGTTACAGATGAAAAAGATAAAAACGAATAAAGGACTCACCTTGATAGAAATAATCATATCAATTGCCATATTGGCAATTCTTGCAGTGGCACTTCTGGGTCTTTTTAACAATGCATTTTTATGGATCTATTCAGCGGGAGATCGGGGCACTGCTTTTAGTGATGCTCAATTTGATCTGGAAGAACGGCTAGCCCTGGGAGAAGCATCAAATGCTTCAAATCTGCAGATTAACTTTAGTGGACTGGATGACCCGATCGAAGTTGTGGGAGAAGAACTGACGTCGACCAGTGAAATGTATGGAAGGCAGGAAACAACCTTTGATGCCTTTGCTCCATTTGTACCGATTATTTCCGTTGATCCTGCGGTGATCTCTGAAGCTAGCAGCCTTCCTTTGATTACGATTGAAGGAAAAAACACGAATTTTCAAAGTGGAAATACCACATTAAATATTTTAGACAGATGGGGGAATATTGCACCTCATCAGGATTTTACCGTGACTGATTCAACAACTGCATCTTTTCGATTGCTTAGTGGTACAACCAATATGCGAAGCCCCTATATTGTAAGGGTCAGTACGAACCTGTCAGGTGCTCCGACTGAAATAGCACGAACGAAACTGCTTATCAGTCAGCCGAGATATGTTATCGCCGGTGATGAGGTCTATGTTGCGAGAGACGATTCATTTTTTATGAACCGCGGGGAGATTGACGTATTTCCTTCCTTTAATGAGATTTATGGTGCAACCTATGGTTTCGGAAGATATATTCTGGTAGGAAGTGGAGGGCGCGTATTGGTCTCCAATGATCAGCAAAGTTGGAGTGAATACACAATTGCAGGCGGCACCGACCTTCATGATGTCACATGGTCAGCACAAAGAAGCCTATACTTCGTTGCTGCCGATGACGGAAGAGTATTCTCTTCCTCCAATGGAGCTGTTTGGAGTGAAGTTGATACGTTGACACATAACGATGAGGAAGTTTCTTTACGCGGAATTACAGCGGGACTGGATAGAAAGCTAGTTGCGGTGGGGTCCACAGAAGATGGCATAGGCGTGATATTCACATCAAACACCGGAGATTTCTGGAGCGAAACCGAAGATACAGGACATCCGCTGCATGGTGCAACCTTTCATGTTAAAAACTATATAGATTCAACCCACAACTTTGTAGTTGTGGGAGAAAATGGACTGATTTTGACTTCCTCTGACAGATCGGAAGA
>PWOE01000150.1 GCA_003557585.1 Candidatus Nealsoniibacteriota bacterium
CCCTGGGCAGGGAGATTTCGCTGCTGCTCTCGGCCATGGCCCATGCGTCGGAAAGCGACTCGGAGCAGGCCTGGAAGGCGGGTATCGCACCCATCCGGGAGCTCCTGCCCGACGGCGTGGCTTTCCTGCCGCCCGGGAAATGCACCCCGGACAAGCTGGACGCCGCCCTGAAGGAAGTGAACGCCTCAGCCAACCCGGTCAAGAAACTCATCCTCACGGCGCTGATCCACTGCATCACCACCGATGACCGGGTGACCGTCCGCGAGCGCGAACTCATGCGCGCCATCTCGGAGGCGATCGATACGCCCATCCCGCTGGGAGTGCTGTAACAGCGCATCATCTCACCGCACGACAGAGAGCATCCAGCCATCTCCACCCTTGATTCATCCGGTTTCAGATGACTCCAGATTGATCACACCGTCAGCTCCCGATCCATCCGGAAGGGCAATTCCTGTGCTCCGCCGACTGAAGAAACGGCGTCTTCACCGAGTGTGATTTTAATTGTAATAATTTATTAATTAACAGCTATTTATGTAAAAAGTATTTTTATTTATATTTGTCCTGTCAGCACCAGAATATCCGGTCAATCACACCATTCCACTTTCACCAGCCAGGACTAACGCCATGAAATGTCCATGACCGCAGCCCGGACACACACGAGCATGATTAAAAGCGTCATGGACATTCTATCTGACCTTGTGAATCCAAAAATTTTAAACAGATGAACTGAAAGTCACGAAGTGAAATGTCCATGACGGAATACCGACACACACGAGCATGATTAAAAGCGTCATGGACATTCTATGTGACCTAATGAATCAAAGATTATAAACAGATGAAAAACCGATTGGTCACCCTCGCACTCACTGCCCTCCTTATTGCGCCGTCACTCCACGCTCAGGACATCTACATACTTCATGATGCCGGCACACAGGACAGCATTGCCACCATTCTCACAGAAGCGGGATTGAATGTGGAAATTGGCGGCCCGTACTGGGAGTTCACAAACCAGGACATCTCCGAATACAGCATGGTCATCCTGCTCAATGGAGTCGCATGGACCTCGGCCGTCCCGCAATCCGGACAGGATAATCTCCGCCAGTACATCCTCGATGGCGGCATGATGCTCTCGACCGAGTGGATATCATGGTCGGGGTCGACCAACCAGACACTCAACAGCATCATCCCGATAACCTATGGCGGATCCTGGAGCACCGGTTCCGAAACATATACCGTGATGGCAGACCACCCGATAACCGATGATCTTCCCGAAACATTTGCTGTGCCTCCAGGCTGGTCATTCAGCGTCACCGACCGCAAAGCTGATCCCACTCTCAATGCCATTACGCTCATCAGTGGCTCCAGAAGCCGGGACGCCCTGGTCATCGGGGATTTTGGGAACGGGAGTATCGTCCACTGGAATATGGGTGGCCATTACGCCGGCAGCAATATCTGGTCCGCCGAAGTCCGGCAGGTCCTTATCAACATCGCGCAGTTCATCGTGCCGGTATCCCGGGTCATGCTTCAGTACCCGCTGAACCATGCCGGGGACATCCCTCTTTCTCCGGAATTTTCCTGGCGGGAAGTTGCAAATGCCAGCGATTACAGGTTCCAGCTTGCAACGGACGATGCCTTCTCCGAACTGGTCATCGATGCCGTCTTCACAGACAATACACCGTACATTCCTGCACAGGCGCTCGCACCGCAGAATTCCTATTTCTGGCGTGTCCGCGCCACTATCGATGGCGCCGAAGGGGACTGGAGCCGGACGTGGACCTTCAGTACACAGACGCCCAGCTCTGTGCACCTGCCCGACGCCCCAGTCGCGTTCAAGCTCCACAGCAACTACCCGAACCCATTCAATCCGTCCACGACGATCCGCTATGACCTGCCTGTTTCCGCCAATGTGCGGCTTGAAGTCGTTGACTTGCTCGGACGGATACTGGCAACACTTGTAGACGAAGAGAAGCCCGCCGGAACGCATGAAGTGCGTTATGACGCATCCCTCCTTGCAGGCGGTGTGTACATCTGCAGGATCCAGGCTGGTGGATATGCCTCATCCAGACCCATGCTGCTGCTGAAGTGACAGCAATTGCGAAAAGAATGGAGGATGGCAGGCGGATTATTCCCGCATTCGCTTACGGATTTCTCCCAGCATCCTGTCCAGATCGGCGCGACTGTAATAGCGTCCGTCCGACACCACCCCGGCGATCCGGTCGTGGAACGGGATGGATTCCAGCGGGTTCGACGTGAGCAGCACCAGATCGGCCCGGTAACCCGCGCGAATTTTACCGGAACTCTCCTTTTTCAGATATTCGGCGACATTCACCGTACCTGTCTTCAGCGCCTCGAAAGGCGTCAGCCCGGCATCCACCAGCAGCGCCAGTTCCCTGTGGACCGAAAAACCGGGCGGATTGAAAATCTGCGGAGCATCGGCGCCGAGCATTAGTCCGGCCCCCTCTTCGTGCAACGCACGGGTAATCTGCAGGCGCACATCCAGGAACCGTCTGGCCTGTGCGGGATCGTAGTCCTCGCCATTGCGCAGGTTGTCGACATACCGCTGCCAGTTGGCCGCCGTCTGCGGACGAACATACTCCATGCCC
>PWOE01000012.1 GCA_003557585.1 Candidatus Nealsoniibacteriota bacterium
CACGAAATTGAGCGGGTTCTTGATTTCGTGGGCTATACCGGCTGTGAGCTGGCCCAACGAAGCCAGTTTTTCCTGCTGGATAAGTTGCTCCTGAGCAGAACTCAGCTCGGTAAGAGCTTCCTGCAGATTTTGATATGCTTCTGCATTCTGCATTGCCACACCCACGTTGGCTGCAATGGTTGTAAGCAATCGCATATCGTTTTCATTAAACCGGTTCTCCTGTTCCTTACTTTGAACACTGATAACCCCGATGGATTCACTGCCTGCCATGATTGGAACACCCAGATAGGATTCAACTATTTCCCCCTTTTTTTCTGCCTCAAGCTTATTGTAAGCATCATCGAGGTTCTGATTGATAAGAATGGGTTCTTTCTTTAAAATTATTTTCTCGGTAATCCCATTTCCAAAAGGCCTCGCCTGTCGTTTATCTCCGTAATAGTAGGGGAAGTTGAGCATATTGGTTTTACGGTTGTGAAGCGCGAGGTAAACAATATCCGCTTTGAACGTTTCGCGCATCTGCTCACCAACCAAATCAATAAGCTTATCAAGCTCAAGCTGTGAAACAAGCGCCCGGCTGATATTATTTACTGTTTGCATCTCGGTAGCTCGATGTTCGGTTTCATCAAGCAATCGGACCGTTTCATTAAACAGACGGGCATTTTCGAGTGCTATACTCATGCTGTTAACCAGAGTATTTAACAGGCGAACATCAGACTCATTGAAAGCATTTTCCCTGTCCAGATTTTGAAGTGTAACATATCCGCGAACGTTGTTTCCAACAGTCATCGGAACCAGCAATACCGACTGAGGCATGCCCGTACCCGGTGCAGGTTTAAAAACCCTGCCGTTGATTTCAGACATCGTCTGTGCGGCTTTCTCATTGAAAAACAGGGTTTTTTGTTCCAGAATGAGTTTCTCTCTTACTTTATCATATGGCCTTCCTTCAATATGTAATCGCTGGCCATCTTCAAACAGGTACTTGAAATCTTCGGTTTTACTTTCGTGATTGAAAGTGATAATAGCCGTAACCTGTGAATCAAACAGATCACGGATTTTATCTCCAACCAGATCATAGATGCCCTGCAAGTCCACTTCTGCAACCAATCCCTCCTGAACACTGTTAATAACAGCCAGCTCGGCATTACGCTGTTCGGTTTCATTGAAGAGCCGTGCATTTTCGAGGGCCACGCTCATGCTGTTGGCAAGAGTATTCAGCAGACGCACATCCGAATCGCTGAATGCATTTTCGTGATCAACATTTTGCAGAGTCACATAGCCCCGAACGGTATCAACAATTATCAGAGGTACAAAGACCATTGATTTAGCCAACTTGGTGCCCGGAATGGCAGTTTGTGTTTCGCCGGTTATGGAGGAAAAAGCTTCCGAAGCATTTTCATTTATCCAGATCATTTTTTTGGATTGAATCAGATACTGCCGGAGTTTATCGATTGGTCTTTCACCCGGATAAAAACGCTCACCATTTTCATAGAGATACTGAAATTTTTCAGTACGGTTCTCATGGTTAAAGGTACAGATGGCTGCAACTTGTGCGTCAAAAAGTTCCCGGATCCGGTCACCAACAAGATTATAAATCCCCTGCAGGTTCATTTCTGCCACCAGGCCTTCCTGCACACTGTTAATAACGGCCAGCTCGGCATTGCGCTGTTCGGTTTCGTTAAACAGCCGTGCGTTTTCGAGTGCAACACTCATACTATTGGCAAGTGTACTGAGCAGGCGTGCATCAGAATCTGGAAAAGCCTGTTCATGATCCAGGTTTTGCAGGCTTACGTATCCTCTTACAGCATCGCCAAGAACCAGGGGCACAAACAAAACGGACTTGGGAAGGCCTGTTCCGGGAAGTGCTTCAGGCTTAAACTCTAATATATCCTCTGCTCGTTCAGGGAAGTTTTCATTAATCAGGATCAACTCTTTCGTTTCAATTAACCTCTTTCTAAATTTATCCAGGGGCCGTGCTTCCGGATAGATCCTGAAGCCATTCTCAACATTATATTGGAAATGTTCTTTGGAATTTTCATGGTCGAATGTTGCTATCGAAACTACCTGAGCATCAAAAAGATCCCGGATCCGGTCACCAACAAGGTCATAAATCTCTTGCATATCCATTTCGGCTACCAGGCCTACCTGTACGCTGTTGATCACTGCCAGTTCTGCTTCACGCTGCTTAAGTAATGCAGACAAATCTTGATCGCTATTTTTCATGTACCTTCCCGTTTTCTTCTTGTTTGGTCAGTTTAATTATCATCGTGGTACCTTTTTCTTCAGATCTAATATCCAAGAATCCACCATGAGCCTTAACAATATCATTTGAAATCGACAACCCCAGCCCTGTCCCCTGAGTCCCTTTCTTCGTTGTAAAAAACGGCTGCAGGATTTTGTCTCTGATCTCGTCAGGGATGCCGGGGCCGTTATCCTCAATTTCGATGAGGATCCCGCCATTCTGTGATCCCGCATTTCCGCCTCCGTGAGCTTTCCTGTGGATCCGGACTATCAGTTTCGGCTTGTAATCCGCTTTTCCGTCGGCCCTGCCAGATTCCGTTGCCGCAATGGCCAGTTTGTCCCCCATCGCATCAAAC
>PWOE01000106.1 GCA_003557585.1 Candidatus Nealsoniibacteriota bacterium
AAGGAATTAGATGAGGCCAAGCTGGAAAGAAAGGTCGTAAGAAGTGAAGATCGTTCACTATATAAAGTTGTACGCCAGAACGATCTTGCCTACAATATGATGCGTGCTTGGCAAGGAGGGTTTGGAGCAGCAAAAACATATGGCTTGATCAGTCCTGCATATGTGGTCTGTAAGCCGCGAATAGCCTTAAATTCATCATATTTCGAATTAGTACTTCGATCTCCAAAAGCAGTCACAGAGTTGAAGAGATACTCCCGAGGGATAACCGATTTCCGCCTGCGATTATATTGGGATGAGTTTAAGAATATAAGAGTGCCGGTACCTCCCCGTGAAGATATCATCAAAATATTGGCCTCGTTGAATGCTGTTAATGCTAAATTTACCCATCTTGTATCGGTTTCAAAATCTCAGATAGAATTACTCCAAGAACGCCGCACCGCCCTCATCTCCGCCGCAGTAACCGGCAAGATCGATGTCCGCAACTGGCAACCCCCGACCGACAAGGATATTCAATGACTCCCCACGGTGATACAGCAAAAGAGGCCGTCTTCCAGACCGACATAATCCAGCAGCTCCTGAATAACGGCTGGCTGCTCGGCAAACCGGAGAACTATAACCGGGAGCTGGCACTGTACCCTGAAGACCTGCTCGCCTTTGTCAAGGAGACCCAGGATAGCCAGTGGCGGAAATACTGCAAGATTTACCCGGACAACCCCGAAGAAAAGCTTTTAGAAAAGGTTGCCGCTCAGCTTGGTAAAGCTGATCCCAATGCAGCGGGTGCTGAGATGCGTACCTTTGGCACTCTCGGAGTGCTGCGCCATGAAATCCGGGACCGTGGGGCACGGTTCAGCCTCTGCCAGTTCAGGCCCGAGCATGATCTGAATCCCGATACCCTGGAGCGATACAGAAAAAACCGGCTGCGGGTAGTGCCGGAGCTGGTCTATAGCCCATGGGCAACAGCGGAGCAATTGACGGCAACCGGCAGCAAAGCCAAATCCTGGCGCATTGATCTGGTGTTGTTTGTCAATGGTATCCCGGTTGTGACCATGGAGCTGAAATCGGAGTTCAAGCAGGCAGTGGAAAAGGCTGTCAAACAATACAAAACCACTCGTTTTCCCATTGATCCCGAAACAAAAAAGCCTGAACCCCTGCTGACATTCAAGCGTGGTGCTCTGGTCCATTTTGCCGTCAGCCAGTACCAGGTCTATATGACCACCAGACTGCAAGGGGCCGACACCGTATTCCTGCCCTTTAACAGGGGAACAAAGGACGGTGGTGCCGGGAATGACGCTCCTGAGGATATCAACCGATATGCCACAGAATACCTGTGGAATGAATTGCTGCTGCCAAAGAACCTGCTGACGATTCTTGGCCGCTATGTCCATCTGCAGATCCAGGAAAAAGAGGACTGGGACGGGCGCAAATATCGCAAGGAAAAAATGATTTTTCCCAGGTACCACCAATGGGATGTTGTTAATAAACTCATTGCTGCAGCGAGGTCTGAGGGTCCTGGAAACAAATATCTTATTCAGCATAGTGCAGGCTCTGGAAAATCCAATTCCATCGCCTGGACAGCGCATCAGCTCTCAGCTCTGCATACTGCCCAGGGCAACAAACTATTTGACTCTGTCATCATTGTTACTGACAGGAACGTCCTTGATGCCCAGCTGCAGGATACCATCTACCAGTTTGAGCATGTCGACGGTGTGGTGGGCAGGATCAACCGTGATGAGGGAGAAGGCTCCAAATCCGAGAAGCTGGCTGCTGCACTGACCCATTCCCAGCCGATCATCATTGTCACCATCCAGACTTTTCCCTTTGTGCTCAAGGCCATTGAGGCGGATGTGAACCTCAAGGAGCGCCATTATGCCGTGATAGCAGATGAAGCGCATTCTTCCCAGGCAGGCTCCACCGCCAGGAAACTGAAAGAAGTCTTAATGATCGAGGGCAGTATTGGCGAGGGTGAAGAGCTGAGCGCCGAAGATATCCTCGATGCTGCAGTGGCATCCAGAAGGGCGTCACCCAACCTCAGTTATTTTGCCTTTACCGCCACGCCCAAAACCAGGACACTGGAATTGTTCGGCAGGCTGCCCAGTCCAGCCGAGGTGCCCTCCAGGAAGAATATCCCCTGTGCTTTCCATGTCTATTCCATGCGCCAGGCAATCGAGGAAAACTTTATTCTCGATGTGCTCAAGAACTACACCAATTACAAGGTCGCCTATAATCTTGCCATGAAGATCGAGGCATCCGACCAGGAGGTGGAGAGCAGGAAAGCCAGGGTGAAGCTGAACCAGTGGGTCCGGCTGCACGACTACAATATTGCCCGGAAGGTGCAGGTGATCATCGAACACTTCCGGGATAACGTCATGGGCCGGCTGGCAGGGCAGGCAAAGGCCATGGTGGTCACCAGCTCCAGGAAAGAGGCTGTCCGCTATAAGCTCGGGTTCGAGAAATATATTACCGGGAAGGGGTACACTGATATTCATGCTATGGTCGCCTTCTCCGGTGAGGTGGAATTTGACGAAAAAGATCCCAATGCCAATGGGCTGGTGGGG
>PWOE01000145.1 GCA_003557585.1 Candidatus Nealsoniibacteriota bacterium
ATTGGAATTGTCAAAATAAAGAGAATATAAGAATAATCCATCGAATAGCAAAGCATTTCATACATAATCACGATAGAAAGAGATTTGCTATTGAAGAATTATCTCGTATAATGAAACTATAGTCCACAATACAAAACCTAATTTCACAATGCGGAACACAGAAAAAACAGTGACATCAAAATTGAGAGCGATTATCTAAACTGCAAAAGCAGCAACGTTAGGAGGGTTATGCATGAGAGTATCGTATGATGAACTGAAAAACGAACTGAAAAGAGTTCTGATCAGCAGGGGATTTGAGTCAGAATCTGCAGACACCGGAGCGTCGATCATTGCAGATAACAGCCGTGATGGAGTATCTTCCCATGGATTAAACAGGTTTCCTGTTCTTATAGAGTCGATCGATGAAGGGACGATTAAGCCTGATCGTCATCCTGTAAAACTGAATAGCACCGGAGCACTTGAACAATGGGATGGTCAGTTGGGCTTCGGTCCAATCAATGCGTCAATTGCCATGGATCGAGCTGTTGAGTTAGCAGGCGAATATGGTTTAGGATGTATTGCTCTTAAAAATACCAATCACTGGCTTCGAGGAGGAACCTATGGACTGAGGGCTGCAGATGCGGGGTGTATCGGAATTTGTATGACAAATACATTTCCCAATATGCCACCATGGGGTGGTACGGAAAAGCGTATAGGGAACAACCCATTTATTATCGCAATTCCACATAAGAGTGGAAGTCATGTGTTATTAGACGGGGCGCAGTCTCAGTTTTCCTTCGGGAAGCTCCAGACCTACTCCCTTGCCGGAAAGAAGCTGCCGGTTATGGGAGGCTATGATAAAGATGGAAATCTCACTGACGACCCCAACGCGATTATGGATGGTGGTGAGGTTCTTCCTGCAGGATATTGGAAAGGATCCGGATTTTCGATAGCGATTGATATGGTGGTTGCTGCACTGTCAGTTGGTAAATCCACCTACGATTTACGGATTGACAAAAATGATGCAGGAATTTCCCAGGTATTTATCGCAATAAATCCTAGCGTCTATGCCGGTGAAGAGTATGCAGATGCCTATATAGATAATATGTCAGAATATATTAAAACATCAGAAAAGACAGCAGGCGTTACTCATATTCTTTATCCAGGAGAAAGGGCAGCGAGAGAACGGGTAGAAAATATGAGGAAAAATATTCCGGTAAACGAAGAAATGTGGGAAACCGTGCTGAAGCTATAAAATGTATAAACAAATTTCAAAAAAAATGATAATTGTGTGAATTTACTATTGAATTCTTCTGAATTATTCGTTATAATGAAAAAAATGAAACTATGGTTCGCATTATGAAACTGAAAGGTTGTGTATCCATGATTCCGAAATATAACACACTCTCACGAATTAGTGACGTCGGCATCGTTGCTGTTGTGAGAGCGAATAACAGTGATGAAGCCGTTGAAATTGCAAAAGCTTGTATTGAAGGCGGGATTCCCGCCATTGAAATAACCTTTACTGTACCGGGTGCAGACCGGGTAATTGCACATTTGATCGAAAGATTTTCATCAGATGAGCTTATTGTCGGCGCAGGAACGGTTTTAGACAGTGAGACAGCCCGTATTGCGATTTTGGCAGGAGCACAGTATATTGTCAGTCCGTCATTTGATGCTGATTGCGCAAAACTGTGTAATCGTTATCAAGTTCCTTATATGCCGGGATGTATGACCTTAACAGAAATCATTCAGGCAATGGAGGCGGGTGCTGATGTGATTAAAGTATTCCCGGGGAGCGTTTTCGGTCCGGAGTTTATCAAAGCAGTCAAAGGCCCGATTCCTCAAGCTGTACTAATGCCTACCGGTGGAGTAAGTCTTGAAAATGTGGGTCAATGGATTCGAAACGGATGTGTTGCTGTCGGAGTAGGTGGAGAGCTTACCGGCGGTGCAAAGACAGGGGACTATGGAAGCATAACTGATCGGGCAAGATTATTTATCGAAGAAATAAACGAAGCCAGGAAAGATGTACAAAGTGAGTAATTGATAAATCTTTTTTAATGGGTGATAAATAAATTATGAAAGGGGTTTTTCTATGAAAAAAGTTGTCACTTTAGGTGAAATTATGCTACGTCTTTCCTCACCTGACCATAACCGGTTTGTCCAAACAGACAGATTTGATGCGTGCTATGGAGGAGGAGAGGCAAACGTGTGTGTTTCGCTGGTAAATTACGGGTTGGATGCCCGATTTGTAACCAGGGTACCTTCCCATGAAATTGGGCAAAGCGCTGTGAATGCACTTCAACGATTTGGTGTGGACACCCGTCATATTGCCAGGGGAGGAGAACGACTAGGCATCTATTTTCTGGAAAGCGGGGCTTCTCAGCGACCTTCAAAGGTGATTTACGACAGAGCGCATTCTGCTATAGCGGAGGCTGATACTTCAGAGTTTAATTGGAAGGAAATTTTTGATGGTGTGGACTGGTTTCACTTTACAGGCATTACACCGGCTTTAGGCGAGAAGGCAACAAAAATAACGATGGAAGCCTGTGAAGCTGCCAAGGCTGCTAATGTAACCGTTTCTGTTGATCTGAATTTCCGAAAAAAACTCTGGTCATCGGAAAAGGCCAATCAGGTGATGTCGAAGCTGATGCCTTATGTGGATGTATGTATCGGCAATGAGGAAGACGCTGAAAAAGTTTTTGGAATCAAGGCGGAAGATACGGATGTGGATCATGGCCAAATTAACCATGAGGCATATGAGGATGTTGCAAAACAACTGATAGAACGTTTTGGATTTAAGTATGTTGCTTCTACCCTCAGAGAAAGTTATTCTGCATCTGACAACGGATGGTCTGCAATGCTCTATGACGGTGAACAATCGTATTTATCGAAAAAGTATGATGTTCGTATTATTGATCGTGTCGGTGGTGGCGATTCCTTTGCCAGTGGGCTGATCTACGGTCTTGTGACGGAACAGCCTTTGCAGGAAGCCTTGGAATTCGCGGTTGCAGCATCGGCATTGAAACATACCATACATGGTGACTTTAATCTGGTTTCAAAGGAAGAAGTGGAGGTCTTAACTCAGGGCGATGGTTCTGGCAGAGTACAGAGGTAAGCCTGGTTAATAAAATTCAGAAGGAGGAATATCATGCATACATTTTCACTTGAAGGAAAAGTGGCTATTGTAACAGGTAGTCGTGTGGGACTGGGGAAAGCAATCGCAGTCAGTCTTGCAAAAGCAGGTGCGGATATTATTGGAGTCGGAAACAATGCAATGAAAGAAACCGAAGAAGAGGTAACAAAGCTTGGTAAAAAGTTTTACTTCGTAAAAGCAGACCTGTTATCCACTGAGCCGATCGAGAGAATCGTGAAGGAAACGGTTGATCATCTGGGAAGAATCGACATTTTGGTCAACAATGCAGGGATTATACGCCGGGAAGATTCTTTGGAGTTTACGGAAAAAGACTGGGATGATGTGATGAATATCAACATAAAATCTCTCTTCTTTCTCAGTCAAGCTGTGGCTAAACAGTTTGTCGCACAGGAAAGCGGCGGTAAAATCATCAATATCGCCTCCATGCTTTCATTCCAAGGTGGAGTAAGGGTTCCCTCGTATACAGCCAGTAAATCAGGTGTTAAAGGGATTACGATGTTACTTGCCAATGAATGGGCTAAGTACAATATTAATGTGAATGCCATTGCTCCAGGATATATGGCAACAAATAACACAGCTGCACTGAGAAGTGACCCGAAACGAAGTGCGGAAATCTTATCGAGAATTCCCGCAAATCGCTGGGGTACTCCGGAAGATCTGGGAGGCACTGCTGTTTTTCTAGCCTCGGAAGCGTCCAACTATGTTAATGGTTACACGATTGCAGTTGATGGTGGATGGCTGGCACGATAATAAAATAGAAAGGAGGAATGCAATGAAATTAGTAACAAGATATTCAAATCATCCGAAGGATTCAAAGCACTACACAACTGACGAACTGCGGGAACATTATCTGATCGAGAAATTGTTTGAGCTGGGTGAAGCATCACTAACCTACTCTCATATCGATCGAATTATCGCAGGAGGCATCATGCCGGAGGAAAATCCTGTTGTTCTGGATGCAGGAAAGGAACTGGGGGTCAGCTCGTTCTTTGAAAGAAGAGAAGCCGGAATCATCAACATCGGAGGGAAAGGTCTCATCACAATAGACGGTGAGACTCACACATTAAATTATGGAGACGGTCTGTACATTGGTATGGGTAGCAACGACGTCAAGTTTGTATCTGCTGACAACGCAAAACCGGCAAAGTTTTATTTCAACAGCGCACCTGCCCATAAAGCGTATCCCAGCCGATTAATCACTCTGGAGCAGGCAAAAAAAGTAAAACTGGGTGAGCCTGAAAACCTGAATGTCAGAACGATCAATCAGATTATTCATCCTGATGTATGTGACAGCTGTCAGCTTGTGATGGGAATGACCACTTTGGAACCGGGAAGTGTCTGGAACACCATGCCATGTCACACCCATGAGCGACGGATGGAAGTCTACATGTATTTCAACATGGAAGAAGAAACCCGTGTCTTTCATCTGATGGGGCAACCTTCAGAAACAAGACATATTGTGACAGCCAACGAGCAAGCAATTATCTCTCCTAGCTGGTCGATTCACAGCGGAGTTGGCACCAGTCACTACAGTTTCATCTGGGGCATGTGCGGTGAAAACATCGAGTTTACTGATATGGACCATATCACCATGGATGATATTCGATAGTAAAACTTACCCACTAATGTCGCAAAACAAAGCTTTTTGCAATCTGCAGTAGATCTCAAGCATTAAAAGACCCAATGTAGTGACACAGGTAATGAAAGGAAAACGAATCTAAAATCAAGGGGGAACAGACAAATGAACAAGAAGTTACTGATCGCTTTAATTTTACTACTCACGGTAAGTATGTTTATGGTAGCTTGCGGCAACGGGGAAGATGAACCGGCACCCGATGAGCAAACTGGAGACAATGGAAATGATGAAGCTGAAGAACCGGGTGAATTTGACGATTATCCGAACAGACCAGTTCGTGTAATTGTTGCATATGGTCCCGGTGGCGGGAATGACTTAACATCAAGAGTATTAATGCAGGAAGTTGGAGACATATTAGGACAGCCATTTAACGTTGAAAATATCGTAGGAGCATCAGGAACAGTTGGTGCCACCGTTGCATCAAAAGCACTTCCCGATGGATACAACATTTTCTTCACAGTGACAGACACTATGGCTGTACAGCAAGCATTGATCGAAACAGAATACGACTTCGATGACTTCAGAGGGATTGCAGGTTTTTCTTATGAGCCCACAGTCCTTGCAGTAAGCACAGATTCTCCCTATGAAACCCTGGATGATCTACTTGCAGAAGAGGGAACAGATACAGTTATTGATCGAGGACATTCCGGTGTTGGTGGTGTAGCATACATCTTCCTTGAAATGTTCTTTGGTGATACGGATATTCAGTCGAGAGACGTGCCTTTTGACGGCGGAGCTGCAGCCATTGCTGCACTACTAGGTGGACACATTGATGTGGTTGCAGGAACAGGTGGAGCAATGATGCCTTACGTTGAATCCGACGAAATTAGGATCCTTGGTGTTGCTTCGGACGAGCGGACAGATGCATTTCCTGATGTACCAACCTTTAAAGAAGCAGGATTTGATATTTCTGTAGGTGTTGATTTCCTCATGGTGGCTCCGAAAGATACTCCGGATGAAATCGTTGCTATATTAGAAGAAGCAGTACTGGAAGCAGCAGAAAGTGAAGCATTTATGGAGTTTGTGGAAAATCGACGACAACAGATGATTCTTCGATCCGGTGATGAAATTTATGAGAAACTCAAGCAAGACTATGAGATGTTCAATAATCTGTTAAACTAAGAAGGAGATAGAAACTTAAGCAGGATCAGGATGTCGGGGGAAAAAGGATTTCCTTTTTCCCCGATCTTCAGTTAAATGTCATTGTAGACAGGGCGATCCATAAAACTTCTGTTTACAGGCAAGTGATGATAGGGGTGTTCTCATGTTCACAAAAATGCGAAGTTATATTCCTAGCATAATCACAGCGCTAATCGGTATAGGGGTTTTTATTACTGTTCCATATCAAATTGACTTAACGCGTCTTAGAGGCGTTAACCTGTCAGGTATGGATCCCCGCACATTGCCATATTTCCTGGCATTATCGATTGTTGCTCTGAGTCTGTTGGAAATGAATCAAAAAAGAAGAAAAAACAAGATAGAGAAGCTGGATAAAACACCTGTCAAAATTAATCCGAAGAAGTATATACGCGTGTTCATCACATTCGTTGGAATTGTTCTTTGGGTTGCACTAGTTCCTTATTTAGGCTTTATTCTGATGACAACTTTACTATTGGGTGCTGTTATGCTGATCATGGAAAATAAGAAATGGCTACAGGTCTTATTAGTGCCCATATTGACCAGTCTCCTTTTGAACTATGTGTTCAGCACTTTTGTCGGAAGAACATTGCCTACAGGAATATTCTTTTAACTAAAGGAAAGGTGAGAATATTGACTTTAGAATTTATTACGCATGCATTCAGTCAATTACTGGTGATTCAAAATATCATATATATGGTCATAGGTGTATCGATTGGAATGTTTATCGGCGCAATGCCGGGATTAACTGTAACTCTTGGTCTCGCCCTTGTTCTGCCATTTACATTCGGTATGTCAGCGACAGAAGGAATCATTTTGCTTACTGGTGTTTATTGTGCCGGTACGTATTCAGGTGCGATGACAGCAATTTTAATTAACACTCCTGGCACACCATCATCGGTGACAACTGCATGGGATGGTTACCCTCTGACGCAACAGGGAAGAGCGGCGGAAGCTTTACGAGCCGCACTCTATGCATCTGTTATAGGTGGGCTGATTAGTGGTCTGTTTCTCTTGTTTTTCGCTCCACAGGTTGCTAAAATCGCATTACGTTTCGGTCCACCGGAGATGTTTTCCCTTACGTTTGTTGGTTTGACAGTTATTGCCCGTGTCAGTGGTAAATCTCCCACTAAAGGACTTATTGCAGCAGCATTTGGTCTCTTGTTTGCTACTGTCGGGATTGACACCGTTTCAGGTGTACTACGGTTTAATTTTGGAATGTCTTTTCTTGCTGCAGGCTTCGATGTTATTCCGGCCTGTATCGGTCTCTTTGCCATCGCTGAAATTTTTTCCCAGATTGAGAAGGGGTCAAAAGAGTTGGCACCGGAAGTGCCTGATGCGATCAAAGGCCATGGAGATTACACATGGAGAAAGCTGTTTAAAAACAAGATTCTATTGATTAAATCCAGTCTTATTGGCGTGATCGTTGGAGCAATTCCGGGAACAGGTGGCAGTGTGGCTTCCTTTATCGCCTATGACGAAGCCAAGCGGGTTTCGAAAGAACCAGAACTTTATGGACACGGAAGTCTGGAAGCTATCGCTGCTTCAGAATCGTCTAACAATGGAGTTACTGGTGGTTCGCTGATTCCAACATTTACCCTTGGAATCCCGGGAAATTCGGGTACCGCCATATACCTGGGAGCACTGATGATTCATGGTTTAACGCCCGGACCTCAATTGTTCAGATTTCAAGGTGAAATGATGTACACAGTTTTTCTTGCATTTTTCGTCGTAAATATTATTATGCTGTTCCTGGGACTACTTGCATGTCGATGGGCGGTACATATTCTTAAAATCCCTCCGGCCATTCTTTATCCTGTCGTTCTTGCTTTCTGCTTGGTAGGTGGTTATGCTAATGCAGGTACATTAACAGGTGTTGGTGTCAGTTTATTCTTTGGTGTGCTTGGGTATTTTATGCTGAGAAATGGTTATCCGCCGGCACCGATGGTGATTGCACTCATTCTTGGACCAAAAGTTGAAGAATCATTACGACAATCGTTAATTCTTTCGGACGGCGATTATTCAATATTTTTTACAAGACCGATTTCTTTGATGTTCTTGTTCATTGTTGTACTAACAACGGTGGTTCCCATCATAAAGAACACAGGAGTGCTGAAGAATATTGCTTTACCATGGAGTAAATAAGGTTTTCATACCTGAACAGTTTACAGAAAGCAGTCATTACTAAATGCCCAGTTTTGTGGTATGATTGACTCAGCAGATAAACTAATCTGTAATGTAATATTCAGTAAAAGGAGAATGTCTATGAAAGATACCATAAATACGGTGCAGTCAGTGGATCGAACCATTGGAATTCTTGAACTTCTTTCAATTCATCAAGAAGGAATCGGTTTAACTGAACTCAGTCAAAAAATGGAGTTACATAAAAGCACAGCTCATCGTTTGCTTTTAACTCTTATTGTCCATGGTTTTGTACATCAGAACGAACAAACCCAACGATATCATTTGACTTTGAAAATGTATGAGTTGGGCACCCGTGTAGTCGATGGATTGGATTTAAGAAGGTCTGCCAGACCTTATTTGGAGAAGCTCAGAGATCTGACGAACGAAGTGGTGCATCTGGTGATTCCTGACGGCACAGATATCGTGTACATTGATAAGATGGAATCAGACAACAACATTCGTATGCACTCCCGTATCGGTGCCAGAAGTCCTTTATACAGTACCTCTGCAGGGAAAGCAATGCTGGCCTTTATGCCGGAGTCTAAAGTGAAGGAAATCTGGGACAACAGTACGATTATTCAGAGAACCCCAAATACCGTCACCGAATATAACGATTTACTTAAAGTACTCGAAAAGGTGAGGAATGACGGGTATGCCCTGGATGAAGAAGAAAACGAACCTGGTATCCGCTGTATCGGTGCACCTGTTTTTACATATAACGGTGATGTGGTAGGTGCAGTCAGTATATCAGGACCAACATTGAGAGTAACGCATGAAACCATAGAAACTTTTAAGACGCATATCTTGAAGTACAGCATTCTCATATCTAGAGAAATGGGCTACCACAACTAATCACGGTGGTCTTATAGGCATAGAATCTTAACAGCCTCTGCAAAATGCAGGGGCTCTTGTTTGTTATGCGAAAAACTATCGTCTAGAAGAGGGTTTACGTACAGATAAATAGAACTTGCTATTCTCGTGAGAAAGGCGCATGCTATAATTGAAAAAAAGATATCAAATGAAAACTTTTACGATAAGGGCAAACCATCCGAAAGGGTGGGACGCAAAACTACAGGGTCTTCTGTTGTTAGACAGGTGGCAGCCGGTTACCGAAAGGAGTTTTTTTTATACAATAAATCATAGAAACCAGAAGCGAAAATACCTGGGTAATAAAAAGCACAGTATTTTGGGATTCGTGGCGCGACGGAAATTGAAAAATCAGAAAAATAGGAGTGTTTGAAATGTTAAAGAAAATGAAATATGGAAATCTCAGTTGCCGATGAGCAACCTATTTCAGTGGTACCCATATTGCCCGATAACCAAAATGCGGGAGTCACCGGGTATTTTAATCTTTTAGTAAACTCAGGTGATAAGCAGACCATTTACATGCAAATTACAAATAATAAAAAAGAAAACATTGTGATAGCCTTGGCACCAGCTAATGCTTATACCCGTCCTACCGGGGGAATATTCTATTCTGAAGAAATCGACTCTCCGGAGACGATTATCGTGGGAGGGGTATTGATTAGTGAAATAGGACCTGCAAGTGAAGATATCGAAGTAGAAACTGAAAAAGATGAAGCAAAATTTAAAGTGATCACAAAAAATGTTTTTGCAGCAGCCATTCAACTTGATTTCCCCGAGCAGGCAACACCGGTATTTTCATTTGGAAACGCGGGCTTTAATCCCGTCGGGCCAAACGTCTTTATTGCGATGCGTAACGATGCCCCAATGATTCAAAGGGAGGTCTTCGGAGAGTATCAAGTGACAGACAAAGATGGACAAGAAGTTTTTTCAGGTTTGTTTGAACCCATAAGCATGGCGCCCAAAACCCAAATGAATTTTCCTATGCACTGGGATAGCTCTGTACTGGAGCCCGGAGAATACACTCTTTCCATTGCTGCCAATGTAGTGGGAGAAGAAATCGTTGCAGTAGAGCGCTTCAATATCGACAAAACCACAGTTGAAACCTATGCTGAAAGAACCAATCAACCAAAAATCAGGTGGCTTTTGTAGTGGAGCTATATGAGATTAACCAGAATGGGATTGCTGCAAATTTCTTACTTGTGGTGACGCCTTTGGAAAGATACAATAAAAGAAAAATAAGAAACCGGGAAATCGATGCAATAAAAACCGACCCTCCGTTGTTAAAGTATTGAAAGGAGATTCCGATGATCCTTTTCGCCGCGATTTTCGACAACAGCACCACAGAACCGGTAAAACCGAATACAGAAGAAATTGACGAAGGACTTTTTCAACGGATCGGAGAGGATG
>PWOE01000110.1 GCA_003557585.1 Candidatus Nealsoniibacteriota bacterium
CCGGCATGAAACTGCTGCAGGCTTCTAATATTAACGAAGAGCTGTTAATTATCAGGAACCTGGATATAAAGGGTCAGCGCGACAAGGAACAGGATGATTTCAACTACAGGATTGATTTCCATAACTTCTACCGTAACATGAAACATGTTGATGATTGTATTCATTACGTTGAGGGAAATAACCGGAAATAACCAATAACCAAAAAGTAATAATATGTATTTGTTGTGCTGGCGTTCAGGGCAGGGTTGAAATGTGTTTTCAGTTAAACAATTAATGCAGGGTTTATAGAAAAAGTGTGGGTTAGTTTCTGTTGATTAAAGCTATAAATGCTTCAACCAGGTTTGGATCATAGCGTTTGCCGGCAGTTTCTTTCAGTTCTTCAAGCGCTTCTTCTCTGCTTTTTACCGCTGCATATGGTCGATGGTTGGTCATAGAGTCATAAGCATCTACTATGGCAAAAACCCTGCATACAATCGGTATTTCTTCACCTTCCAGGCCCAGGGGGTAACCGCTCCCGTTCCAGTATTCATGATGTTTCAGGATTAAATCAGCCACTGCAGATATTTCAGGTGATGATCTGGCTATCCGAAACCCTTTTTCGGAATGCTGTTTAATCAAATCCCATTCCTGGTCATCTAACCTGCCCGGCTTGTTTAATATCTGGTCAGATATGGTTACTTTACCCAGGTCATGTAGTTTGACCAGCAATAGCAGATCGGCCATCTGCTTTTCATTAAGCTTAACTGCCTTGCCAAGTTCCAGGCAGTAATGCTCCATCCTTGCTATATGTCCATCGCAGTAATTGTCTTTCTGATCAAGGATGTCAATTAACTTCTCTAGCACTTTGTTTTTGGAGGTAGAGGAGCGATATACCTTGTTGCGGTACATTAATTCATCTGCTTTCCTGATTAACTCATCCGCTGTTGATACCGGATCCTCTGTTGTTGCAAGGCCGATTGAAACGGCCATCGGAACCAGGGGGTCTCCATCATTATAGCGTTCAATATTTAATTTTATTCTTTCAGTTATCTTCTCGCCGCTTTCCTGATTGGTGTTGGGCATAATTGCACAAAACTCATCTCCTCCGACCCGGGCCAAAGAGTCACTGTTTCTAAGAGAATCTTTGAGGATTTCGGCGCATTCAACAAGCTGTTGGTCGCCTGCCTGGTGGCCGAATGAGTCGTTGATCAGTTTAAGGCTGTCTATATCGCAGGATATTAAGGTTAGGGGATAATACTGGCTGTTGCCTAACCTTTGCAGCTCGGATTCAAAAAAAGCCCGGTTGTAAAGACCGGTTAACTGGTCATGCAGGCTTAAATATTCAAGTCTTTCCTGGACCTGTATCCGCTCTGTAATATCGCAAATATTTTGTTGGAACATTATTTCTTCTCCAAGGGTAAAAGAGATTAAAGCGACCTCGCTTTGGAAAAGCTGGCCACTTTTTCGGCGGTATGCCCATTCAAAGCGTAATGAAATCCCTGTTTCAAGTAAAATACTTATTTTATTGCTGTAAAACAGCTTGGAATCTGAGCCGTCAGGCTGTTTGTACGGGAATATATCAGCTGGCTTGCATTTCAACAGCTCTTCTTTACTGGAATAACCAAATAGTTCAAGGGCATTTTTATTACAGTCAATTATTTTGCCCTCTTTATTGGTTATCAGGATAGCATCATGAGAACTTTCAAATGATGCCTTGTATTTTTTCTCTGAGCTGCTGAGCTCATTGGTTTTTTCTTCTACTTTTAAATGAAGAGAACGGTTCCATAAAAATATAGCAATAAGAAAAGTAAATAAGCCGTATAAAACAATTGGCAGGGTTAAATCCCAGGGAGAAGGCTCCGGCCTGATATTAGCCAAACCGAACCATTTCCGGTCCAGGTCTGTCAATATTCTTTCCTGTTCCAGGTATAGCAGAGTTTTATTAATAATTGGGACAAGGTTTTCAAAACCCGGTCCAAGGGCTATGGCGTACTGGCCAACACTTTCTTCAACTACATGAAAGCTCACCAATTCTATTATCCCTGCGCTAAGTGTTTCATACCTGGCTACCTGGTAGTTTTCAAACCAAAGATCAGCCTGGTCTTCTAAAATCATTTCGATTGCATCTGATGGTCGATCGATGTGGACAAAACTTACTCCCTCATGGTAATAGTATTCTAAAAAGTAATCATAGGTAGCTGAGCGTTGTTGAATAACAACAACCGGGTTTTCAAGTTCCAGCAGGTCATCAATATTGCTTCCCAGGGGAAAGATGAAACTATAGGAGGTTTGCCAGTAGGGGTTAGAAAAATTATAGAGCTGCGCTCTTTCCCCGGTGACCCGCATGCCGGTTATTGCAGTTGCTTCACCTGAAGATAAGGCTTCCAGTGCATCTTCCCAGATCATTTGAGTATAATTTACCGGAATATCCAGGTAATGTTCCATGGCAGCTACAAGGTCTGCTTCATATCCTTTAAATTGGCCTTTATGATCGGTGAAAGAAAGAGGCGGGAAACTGTAATCGCCAACCAGGGTAAGCTCTTCAATTTCATCCAGCAGATTTTGTTCGGCAGCAGTTAACTTCGTCCTGGTGTTTTCA
>PWOE01000135.1 GCA_003557585.1 Candidatus Nealsoniibacteriota bacterium
ACGCCGTCGAGCGACTCAATCTTGCTCATCATCTCGCCAAAGATACTACGCCCCGGAGTCTTTGCACTTTTCGACTCTTGAAACTCCGCCAGGATTTCAAGATTTTCTCTGCTCGCAAATTCACGAAGTTCAAACAACTGCGCCTCAATGGACATCACTTGCTTATCATCATCTTCGGTGCTCTTGCGAGCGTAGAGAAAATATTTTGGTTTGGACATAGATAGTTTTTAGATACGAAACAAGGACAAATCCGCGCGCTTCGGCGCGCCCGTCCCGTCCCAATTCGTCACGGAGCGACGGGCTTTTTCTTCCTTTCCCGCGCCGAAGGCGCGGGCTGGTGTTAGTTTAACTTCTCGCGAAGTTTCTGAATGTGATGAAATCATATCCTTTGCTCTAACTTATTTCAAATCGCGAAGCGATTGACTTCGCACGCGCGGAGCGCGTGGTGGCTTGAACCCAAATCGTACGCCCTGATTGCGTGGTGATTCTGCGCCCCTCGGGACGCGCTCGTACCTCGCGCGGCAAACCCAAAAATTTCCTTTCATTTTTTTTTGCGGCTCCCCCCAGACCCCCCGCCGCTAGGCGAAAAGGAAAGGAAGGAAATTTTTGGTTTGCGCCGCCGGTACTCAATTCAGTGTATCACGAATATCGGAAATTTGGATATTGCCTTTGCCGATAAATAATAGTAGTATATGAATAAGTCAATCCATACAAAGGAATACGCCTATTTCGTCGAGAAATTGCGAAAAGCTCGGCAAGAGGCAGGATTGACGCAGGTTCAGGTCGCCAAGAAACTAAAGCGTCCGCAGTCGTATATCTCGAATGTGGAATCAGGGCAACAGCGTGTCGATGTTGTCGAATTGCAAAAGTTTGCGAAGATGTATGGCAAGGACGTTAATTACTTTTTTAAATAAAAATTATGGAAAATGAATCGAACAAGGTTTTGATCGCGATTGTCGCCACTGCCGTCATTGTTGGTGGAGGCATGTATTATTTTTTGAATAACGATTCAACTAACACTAACACGAGCGCGACAAAATCTTCACAAACAGAAAACGTCAATTTTGACCAAACATCTAAAGAATATGCTGTCATGGGGCGACAAGCATGGAGTGCATTTGAATGTGCTTCTCTGGCTTCAGTTATTGGAGATGTCGAGGAACAAGAACGATTATTCTTGTTTGGATACGAGCAAGGCAAAAAATTTCTTGCGGCAGTAGAAGCTGAGAAGATACAAGAATAAGATTATTCGTCCGAAGTTCCAATCGGCGTTAGTTTCCTACTTGGAGGACCGAGTGCTGACTTTATGCTCGGCAGAATTTTTGAGGGAGCACAGGAAAATGCGCTGGAGGATATCTATACAACAGACCTGAATGATACGGATGAAATTCGAGAAATCCGTGCGGAGAATAAATTTCGTGACCGTAATTGTCAATTAGTAGGTAAATAATTTTCGACTATGACTGAAAATCAAAACACCCCAAAACAAAAGCAGAAAAAGAGTTCCCTTGGACCAATCCTCGGATGGATTTTTGGAGTTCTTTTTGCAATCAGCGGTATTACATTTTTATTTTCTCAACCACTAACAGGTATTCTTTTGTTAATTCTTGCGGCGGTTTTATTGCCACCCGCTTATAAAGCCATTATTGAAAAATTTAATATTTCCGTTCCTAAGCACGCAAAAACAATTGTTGTCATTGCTCTTCTGGTGTTTGTTGGGTTGAGCTCTCCGTCTGCAGAAAATGATGAATCACCACAAGTTGTAAATAATACTGTTTCGACTGAACAAAACCAAAATGCACAAGCACAACAAAACGAACCACCAAAACCAGTTAGCGAGGAGGATCAAATCCGAAATATTGTTTCCAATCTGTTGAAAGGAAGCAATAATATGGACAATCAATATGTAAGAAAAATTGATGTTATAGAGCAAGTAAATGGTGGTTGGGGCGTATTTGTTGAATATAATGCTGATGATAACCTAACGACTAATTTGCGAAAAACAGGTATTGAAAAAACAATGTCTGAAATATATATCGCTTTGTATACAAGCAATAAAGATGTACGCAGTGCAAGCGTCGCCGCTTACTTTCCGTTAGTAGACCGATATGGAAACGAAAGTGAAGATGTAATTTATAAATCAATCTTGGATAAAGCAGAAGCTGAGAAAGTAAACTGGAATGCTGATTCTTCGACATTGAAGCTTAGTATTCTTCCTGAAGTGTGGACGACATCTATTTTACACCCAGAGTTTAGATAATCTTATGGGCATTTTCGACTTTCTAAAAAGTAATAGCTCAACCCAAAGAACGGAAACGCCACAAGAACCAAACGATGAACGAAAAGCTGAATGTCCGAGTTGTCACGGTTCACTAAAAAAGGTACCTGGCGCAAAGACAAAATGTCCGCACTGTGGGGAATTTATGTTTGTTCGCACAACGCCTGATAATGTACGGCTCGTTGTTACAAAAGTATGAATAAAGTTTTGATCTTTGCAGTAATGTTGATATTGAAGATAAAATAAAGTATTTTAAAACAGCTGCCGGAAGAAGGTATTTGGAAGATATAAAATAA
>PWOE01000048.1 GCA_003557585.1 Candidatus Nealsoniibacteriota bacterium
ATATCCCGAAACTACGCAACTCTTTCACGCTGTGTTGCGTTGGCTTCGTTTTTAACTCTTTCGGTGCATCTAAGTATGGAACCAAGGTATTGTGAATGTATAAGGTATTGTGAAAACCAAAGTCGCGACGGCATTGACGAATCGCTTCCAAAAACGGCAAAGACTCGATGTCACCGACCGTGCCGCCGATTTCGGTGATAATCACATCGGCGTCGGAAGCGTTTCGGACGGCGATGAGCTGTTCTTTAATTTCATCCGTGATGTGGGGAATTACCTGAATGGTTGCGCCGAGGTAATCACCACGGCGTTCTTTTTCAATGACGTGTTTATAGACGGCGCCGGTCGTGATGTTCGAATGGCGCGACAGGTTTTCATCGATAAAGCGTTCGTAATGACCCAAATCGAGGTCGGTCTCGGCGCCGTCTTCGGTCACGAAAACCTCGCCGTGTTGATACGGCGACATCGTGCCCGGGTCGACGTTGATGTAGGGGTCGAACTTTTGCATAAAGACTTTGAGTCCCCGGTTTTTTAAAAGCCGTCCCAAGGACGAGGCGGTGATGCCTTTTCCAAGGCTTGAAACCACGCCTCCGGTGACGAAAATGAATTTGGTTTGTTTCATGACGATCCCCTCGATTCAGGAAAATGGTTTTACACAAAAAGGTCCTCCGGCGGAGAACCTTTGGTTTTTAGAGCCCACCAAAATTATACCAAACGTGGTGATTTTTGCAAGCCCCAACAAGTTTACTTTTCGTATTTGTCTTCAAACTCGTCCATGTATTCGTTGTATTCGTCTTCGTCGAAGTCGTCGTATTCCTCATCGACTTCATCGGTGGTGTCTTCTTCGGCCTTGTCTTGAACTTTTTCATCTTCAATTGGTTCCGGGGTGTCATCGGGTGTTTCCACAACGTCTTCTTCACCCGCTTCGATGTCGGGCGTGTCGATTGGTTCGGGTTCTTGAACCACGCGCGGGACGACTTCTTTCTCTGCGGCCGCTTCTTCTTGTTCGGCGAGGACGCGGGCGCGTTCGCGGTCTTCAAGCATCTTCTCGTGTGCGGCGGCGCGTGCTTTCTGCTGAGCGATGCGTTCTTCCATCACGGCGTCTTCAACTTCTCTGTACTCGTTAAAGAACGACCCGTCCTTCTCCCAAAGTTCAATCTTCTGGCGACGTTTTAAATCCCAGGAGTTGTCGCCCATGTAGACGAACTTGGCGGATGTCGTGAGTTCAGCGAAAAACGCGTTCAGCTTCTCTGCGCTCGGTTGTTCCTCACAGCGCTTGGCGACTTCGTCGTATAGGTCATAAAGATCGATCGGCTCGTTTTGCGCTTCTAAAATCGCTTCGGCCAAATCGATGCGGCTTTGTTCGTTGTCGATCATGCTAACCCTCCTTTGCGGGGAATCTTAACCATAAATCGGGGATTCAATGGCGTCGCCTTGAACCCCGTTATGCATGTTTTCTAACGCGTTTGTATTATATACCAAGTCTCCCTATCTTGCAAGGGAATTCACCGGTTTTCACGGCGCAAGGGGAGCGTGACTGTGAATGTTGAGCCCTTGCCTGGCGTCGAGGCGAGTTTTATCTCGCCCTGATGTTTTTTCACGACGTTTTTGATAATGCTTAAACCGAGCCCGCTTCCACCCGATTCACGGCTTCTCGCGCCATCAACCCGGTAGAAGCGTTTAAAGACGCTTTCTTGTTCCTGCTTGTCGATGCCGATGCCGGTGTCTTTCACACTTATCTCATACGCATTGTCTTTCTTAACACCTTTGATTTCAATAGCACCTTCATCGGTATAGACAAGGGCGTTTTTAAGCAGGTTCAAGACGACCTGACGAAACTTCGTCGGATCGACCTCTAGCGTGCACGCTTCAACCGACGCACTAAGTTCAAGCTTTTTCTCCTCGGCGTCCGCCTTAAGCAATCTTACTTCATCTTCAATCAAGGCCTTTATATCGGTCGGTTCGGTTTTAAGTTCGTAATCCAACCGGTCCATCTTCGATATGATCAACAAATCATTCAAAATATTTTCTAACCGCGTGGTCTCATGAAACAAGGTTTTAATGAAATCGGTGCGTTCGCTCGCATCCATTTTTTCGTTGTTCTTGAGAATTTCCACGATGCCCTTAATCGCCGACAAAGGCGTTTTTAACTCGTGGCTCACATCGGCCGTAAACTGCTTTTGGAAGGCTTCTGCGGTTTTCAGGGGCGTGATGTCTTGAACAACCACCAAACAACCTAAGAAACGGTTCTCTTCAAAAATAGGTGTGACGTTGACGTCGTAGTAGGTGTCTTCATGCACCATCTGTGCTCGATGGCGTTTTTCGGTGATATACCCTTCGTTAATAATCCGATACAAACCCTTCACGGGCTCAAACACATCAAAGGCATCACCAACGGAAAAATCCAACGCAAATTGCCCTTCAAAGGCCTTGTTCACTTTTTTAATGCGTTCTTCGTCATCAATAAGCAACAACCCGCTATCCAAAATCGCCGACAACGAATCAAACTGCGTCGCCGCTTCGTGAATGACGCGTTGGGTTTGGTCGAGTTCATAAAGCAAGCGTTGTTTTTC
>PWOE01000142.1 GCA_003557585.1 Candidatus Nealsoniibacteriota bacterium
TCGGCAGTTCCGGGTCTTCTTTGACCTGCTCGTCGTGAAGGGCCGTCTGCAGAATCTTAGCCGCTCCATTTCGGCGTATCTTGATGCAGTGTTCCATCTCGGTTTTGTAGGGTTCGGGCAGACAAGGTTGTTTGTGCGATACAAACGCGCCAGTGCCTCCGGACATCTCGTATCGTTCATGAGCTTCCTCTTTGAGCCTGTGCGTCGGAAAGGCGAGAATTGCATTGTCCTTGCATGCGCCTAACAGGACCTCAGTCTTCCCTACTCCCGTACACGCTCTGATGACATGCACCTTGCCGTCAAATGCGCCACACGCGCCTTCAAGGCTGTCTTTGAGCTGTCTCTCAGCTTCTGCAAGAGAGACCGTCGGTTGCTCTACCCTGACTTGACGGAATTCCCTGCGTCTAGGGGGTATCTGTTGAAGAAGGTTACTCTTGTGGTCGCACTCAGAAGTGTATCCGCAACTCAGGCAATTCGCGGGCAACCACGCATAGCGTTTGCTGTCCGCAATGAGGTTATCAGGTCCATATTCGCCATACGCATCCAACCCCTCTTGAAAACGTTTCTGCCCGCCAGAGAGATAGCATAAGTTAGACCACAAGTGCCGCCTTTCCGAATAGTGGAGATATCGAGTTCCAGTCATGAAATCCCGAAACAGTCGGCACCTTTCAAACAGGATTTGCCACTCTTCTTTGCTGAGCCTTCTCAACGTTTTCTTGGCGTCTGCGCCCGCATCCGCACGCTGTCGCGTAGCTTTGTGGTTTTTTGAGAGAGAGGTCTTTTTCTTACACTCAAATCTCGAATCCCAACAGATGTAGTTACGGTAATGGATCCCTTCAAGACGATCTTGTGAAAAGAATATGGAGCAATTCTCGTAATCAGGCGAATACACTGTGTGGGTAAGATCTTTATTTATAGTTCCGACACCTTTTTCGCCTGACAATGAAGTTGCAGTAGACCCTTCTTCCCAAACCACAAACTTATTCGCGCGGTAGGCTATATTGAGATCATCGGCTGTCTTTTTGCAGATGCGTCTTTTGTGAGAAGGGTCGTTCGCACACCGGATTCCCACGTACGTCTTGAGCAGGTCAATTGGATTGATCCTCTGCGAAGCATCTTGAAAGATGGGCTCGTGGTTGGAGCCCAAGAAGATTCTGGCGGCATCCTTGCACTGCTTGTCCAGCCCCCCTCCCTTCTGGTCAAACATCATGAAGAGCAGCTTTTGGGTCATCTCGCGGATTCGAGTGTCGGTGATGAGGCTGTCGCAAACGAACACAACCCTGAACCTGTCGCCATTGCCGTTGACGCGATGAGAAAAGGTGAAGTAGACGAAGGCCGGCAAGACGTTCCATTTCTGGGTATCGGACATAAACGATTCGATCGACGCTCCCTCATCCATGTCGAGAGCGAATACTTGTTGACACACCCACGTATTATTGCTGCGCTTGTTACCGCAGAAGATGCCTGGGCAGAACGTACAGCCCTCACTGACGCGTTCGATGAATTCAGGCACGGTGATGCGCCGTCTGCTTTGGGGCTGCGCAAGCCTGTTGTTGATTGCGCCAAACTCGGATTGAGGCTTGGATGAGTACCGCACGGAATCCAGTGTGACGACGATTTCCTCTTCGGCCGGTTGATGAAGGCCTGCAGATGATTTCATGAATTAGTGCCTCCTATCATGAGAGCCAACACGAAGCGTGGTGGCTGGTAAATGGTTTTCTGAAGATTTGTCCTCAACTATGTTGGGGGACATTTGGAAACGTTGGGAATGATGGGCGCGCCCAGTGTTCTGCTGTATCCGAGCGTGCCGTGTAAGCGCTTCCACTTCGGGAAAATCCCGGATGATGCGCCTGGCTTCATCGCAGTCCAGGCGAATGACGAGCGAAAGAGAGTTATACATGCGTTCGGCGCGCTGCTTGACTGCCCATGTCGCGCCGTTGATGTTCAGACGGGCGAGAAGGTCAGTGGCCACAGATACAAACTCGTCTTTCTCGCCGGCTTGGTGAAGACCGATGAGCTGATCAACGACCGCTCGGCTCCAGTCGGTGGCAACCCTGTGCGAATGCATGTAGAGCAAGAGACCGAAAACTTCATAGCGATACGCCCCGTCATCCCTCGACAAGACGGAGACTATGCGCTCGATCATGTCTGCGTCGGTGTGAGGTTGAGTAAGAACTGAAGCAACCGCCGTTGCGAATCTTCGCTGGCAGTCGCTCGAAGCACGATCTGCCGTTTTGAACGAGAGGCTTTTCATGGCGTCGTCACCAGCGCCAATCGTCTTGACGTCACGGAATCTTGCCCACCCATTGAAATAGGTCGCGGAATCGCACGTCAGCTCGATATTGATGCCGTGATATCTTCTGACCGCTTCAGTGAGCAGGAGGTTTGTAAGGTGGTCCTTGTGGTCGGCCTGCCCCAAGACATGGAACTTCACAGTGTGCTTGCCACGCTGTTTCGCATGATCGATCACATCGATGAGAGGAAGAACGTATGCAATACATCGACATTGGCGGGGTACGCCCTTGCTGGCCAACCCACCCGTAGCAAATGAGCCAAACTCGCCGGCAAA
>PWOE01000064.1 GCA_003557585.1 Candidatus Nealsoniibacteriota bacterium
ACACGCCACCTGACAATTACCGGCGACGGGCTTTTCCCGATCGAGACGACCACGACAGAATCGGTGCTGGACGAAGACGCATTCAACGATGCCGTCTTGGAAAAGGCGGCGCACATCGAAGCGAACCACTCGCATTACCGCCAATTGATCACCAGCCAACGTGAACGCCGGGCAATGATCGAAACCGACGAGGCCGGCGACCTCTTCCCACGCTGACCCAAAACGGCCCCTTTGGGGGTCGTTTTTTTTGTGCAAGCGACGCGCACAACATCGTATCTTATACAAACGGTGATGTAAGAAACCTAAATCACGTTCACGCAAAAAGCGCATCCCATCTGTCGAGAAAGGCTGCGCCGCATGTCATAATTTACCGGTGGCGGTGGAACCGATATGGATTCGCGGGTCGATGAGCGGATAAGATATGTCGACCAGCATCGCAAACACCAATCCGAAGGATGCATAAAACATCGTCGTCACCATCGTCATCGGAATGTCGATTATGATTATGTGGGTTCCCATCATCGGGACGAGAAGGCTATCGAACAACAGCCGCGCGGCGCCGGGTATTCCATAGATGATTTCCACGAAAAACGACCCTCCGAGCACCACCAGAAAGGTGGGGGTGAGTTCAGGCAGGACCGGCACCATGCAGTTTTTGAACGCATGACGGCGAACCGCCTGGTTGTTCGTTAGGCCTTTGGTCTTGCAAAGCAACAAATAATCGTCGTGTTTTGCCTCGAGAAACTCGGCGCGCACCAGGCGCGTGAACTTGAATATCGCCGGCATGCAAAGGGCGAACATCGGAATGAATAGCCCTTTGATAATCCTTAGCGTATCGGCGCTTTCAAGCCCGGGAAACTGCATCGGGAAAATTCGGTTGCGGATGCCCAGAAACACCACCAACAGCAACACCAAAATAAAGTGTGGAATCGATCCGAAGAACATGGTGATGAACGACACGCTCTTGTCGAATAACGAGTTCTTCTTCAATGCCGAGATGATGCCGAGGACGATGCCTACCGGCACGTAGATCGCCAAGGCCAGCAGGTTCAGTCGAATCGTCAGCCACATATGCTTCCACGCCACGTCCCATACGCTGTCGTTGTAGGGTCCGGTGACGCCCCAGTTCCATTCCGTGATGACACCACGAGTGTAAGCGACAAAGCGTGAGTAGGCCACTGCGAACTCCTCGCGAAAATCATAGGGAGGACGTCCCCAATGCCGGATCATCGTCAGGCTCGTCACGAAATAAAGCATCACATAGACCAGCATCAACATCAGCGCAATCCAAACGATTCTCCAAAACACATATCGAAGCATATCGCCACCCCCCTTTCATCGAGTCTCCTCTCATAGTCAGTGTCTAAGGCCACGAGACGGGGTATTAACGCTATTATACCAGGCCGGAGGGAAAACACGAAACTTTTCCAGTTTATCATGGTTTACAAACTGACAAAACGATACGTCATCAGAGAAATCGACAGGGCTTTCTCAACACCATGTCGTTTTCTATACAATGTGCTCGCTGTTGTCCGTGAACGCTCGTCATCGTCAGTAGAACTTATTCTCGCGGATAAACACAAACGTTCAATCGACGCGTTGACAACACCTTCTATAACGGAAAGGTCGAATCACAAAAAAAGCGCATCCCATCTGTGAAGAAGGGATGCGCTGCATGTCATACGTTGCCGGTGGGTTTGGAACCGATATGAATCCTCGGGTCGACAAGCGGGTAGGAAAGGTCGACCAACAGCGCAAACACCAGTCCGAACGACGAATAGAACATCGTCATCAGCATCGCCACCGGCACATCGATGATGATGACAGGGTAATCCATTCTATATCCCTGAAAAAGGCTGTGATACAACAGGTTCGCGGCTCCGGGGATGCCATAGACGATTTCCACGAAAAACGACCCGCCCAGCACCATCAGAAACGTGGGCAAGAGTTCCGGCAACACCGGCACCATGCAGTTTTTGAAGGCATGACGGCGGATGGCCTGGCTGTTTGAAAGCCCCTTGGTTTTGCAAAGCAACAAATAATCGTCGTGTTTTGCCTCTAGGAACTCGCCGCGCACCAATCGGGTCAACTTGAAAATTGCCGGCATGCAAAGGGCGAACATCGGAATGAAAAGCCCTTTGATGATTGTCATCGTCTCGGCGCTTTCATACGCCGGGTACTGCATCGGCAAAATCCGGGTGCGAACGCCAAGGAACACGGCAAGCAACAACACCAAGATAAAATGCGGAATCGAGCCGAAAAACATTGTGATGTAAGCCACGCATTTGTCGAAAAGCGAGTTTTTCTTCAATGCGGACACGATGCCGAGGATGATGCTCACCGGCAAATAGATTGCCAAGGCGAGCAGGTTCAGCCGCATTGAGAGCCAGATGGGCCCAGTTGATGTTGCCCACACGTCATCTTGATACGGACCGGTCACACCCCAGTGCCATTCTGTGACGATGCCGCGTGTAAAAATCTCGAATCGAGAATAGGCCAGGGCGAACTCTTCGCGGAAATCATAGGGGGGGCGTCCCCACATTCTGATCATCGCAAGGCTGG